>NZ_JABAFQ010000009.1 GCF_012843705.1 Fusobacterium sp. FSA-380-WT-3A
TACCTTAGAAATTAAAATATGTCAACATATTTTTAAAATATTTTTATGTTTTTATTTTTTTTCTTTATTTTCCAATACTTTTTAGCTTATCTTCTATTTCTTCATATACTTTTTCTCCAAATATATTTATTAAAGTTTCTTTATATATTTCTATAAATTCTTTATATTTTTCTTCTTCAAAGCCTTTTGGATTTCTTTTTCTAAATATATTACTCATTGCTAATTCCTTATTTATACATGGAATCTTATAATAATCTTCTATTGTAAAACTATTTGTAAAATCATCAGGTAGAGTTATATATATACTTTTTTCATCATCTTCTATATATATTTCTAAAGGCCATAATGAACACACTAATAGTTTATATTGTCAAAGTTTTTTTATAAACAAAAGATTACATAAAGAATTTCTCTATTTTTTTATTAATTAATATCTTTATAGAAAATATTTTTTATAAAATTTTATTTATGAATTCTATTGCTTAATATTTTTTAATACTTTAGTTATCTAAAAATAACTTTTAATATTAGTTAATTATCAATTTAATTAATTTAATATTTTTCTACAAATTCAAAAATTTATTTTATTAAAAACTTTTCTTAAAAATTAAGTTATTTAAAACAAAAATTTAATTTTATATAAATCTTTTTAGATTTCAATATTATAATTCTTAATAAAAAATTATAATATTAAAAATGTTTCACCTAACTTTCTTTATTTTGTGTTGAATTTTTTCTTAATCTTAATTTTTGGATTTTCTCTATATTTTAATTTTTTTATTAAAAACAAATTTATAATTTCCTTAGTAATAAAAAAGAGTTATTATACTTCAAAGCATAATAACTCTTTAAAATCAGTTTCTATAAAATTTTTTATTTTCTAAAAATCGGAATTATCTCTTCTTCTTCATCATAAGAACCTGGATAATCTTTTTTAGAAAGTTTATTTTCATACTCTAAAAAATATTTTCCATTTTTAGGAACTGTACAAATAATATTTTCCCCTAAATAAATAATTTTTCCTTCTTGAATAAACATAGCTCCACTAAGAAAATCCATTATTCTTTTTTTGGTATTTTCTTCCACATCTGCTAAATTTATGTGAACATACTTATTTTCTTTTAAGTATCCTACATATTTCAAACATTCTTCAAATCTTTCTGGTTTAAAAAAAGCTATTTCACAATCCATGATATCACTCCTATATTCTTTCTATTATTGATATTATTATGTCCTTTTCCATTAAATCTGTCGTAAATCCTGCTGCTCTTTTATGTCCTCCACCATCAAAAATTTTTGCAACGTTATTTACATCTACTTTCTCTTTACTTCTCAAACTTCCTTTTATTTTTCCATTTTCTTCTTCTTTTAGAAATAGTGCTACTTCACATCCAACATATTCTAGCATCTTTTCTACTATACCATCTGTTTCATCTTTTTGAATCTTTTCTTTAATTATAAAATCTCTACTTAAAGTAAAATATACTAATTTTTTTTCTTTAATTATATTCATTTTAGAAAATGCTAATCCTAAAACTTTAATGTATCCTAAAGTTCTACTTTTATAAACATGATTTATAATTTTATCTTTATCTATACCTTTTTCTAATAATTTACTAGCAACTTCAAAAGTTTCTTTTGTTGTACTTTCATATTGAAAACTTCCAGAATCAGTAATTATTCCTACATACAGGCATTCTGCTATAGTTTTATCAATATCAATTTTTAAAATTTTAGTTAAAACCTCATATAAAACTTCACTAGCTGATGAACTTTGTTTCACAAAATTATAATCTCCAAAATTTGAATTACTTATATGATGGTCTATATTTACTAGAAAAGCATCTTTTTTAAACTCTCCAACTCTTCCTATTCTTTTAAAATTTGCTGAATCTATAACTATAAAAAGGTCTGCTTTAGGTTCATCTTTTAAATTAATATATTTTTCTATCTTATCTGTTCCTTTTAAAAATTTATAATTATAAGGAACATTATCTTCTATTATATATCTTACATTCTTTTCAGGGTATTGTTTTTTTATAGCCCAATATAAAGCTAATCCACTTCCTATAGAATCTCCATCTGGATTTACATGAGAAGATATAATTATATTTTTACTTTTTTCTAGTTTTTCTAAAAACATTAAGTTTTTTCCCCTTTCTTTAAAAAGAATATCAAAATTTTATCTTGATATTATACCTTAATTTTTCTATAATTTCAAAATTTTTTTTATTTCATTAATAAATTCTTTAATTTTTCATAAGAATTTTCTGGATTATGTCCTAATTTTTTTGCCATTAAGTTCATAACTACTATTTCTACCATTGCTGCAGCATTTCTACCTGAAGACATATAGATTTCAGCTTTATAAACTTCTTTATCTAAAATTTTATCTTTTCCTGTAGAATAATTTACTCTTGTTAAATAATCATCTGATTCTTGTTCTTTAATCTCTATTATAGCTTCTATATTTTTACTTAAAACAACAGAACTCATTCCATAAAGAGTTTTTATATCAATTATTCCTAAACCTCTAATTTCCATAAAAAATGGTAATTTTGAAGCTGTTCCTACAACAACTCCATCAGCACTTTTTCTAAATTTTACTAAATCATCAGCTACTAATCTATGTCCTCTATGAATCAATTCAAGAGCTGTTTCGCTTTTTCCAATTCCACTTCTACCTGTTAATAAAATTCCAAAGCCATACATCTCTAAAAATACTCCATGAACTGTTAAAGTATCTGCTAAACGTTGTTCAAGATATGTATTTAAACTTGCTATAATTCTTGATGGATTACTTTCTGAAGATTTTAATACAATTTTTTTATTTTCTTTTACTAATTCTTTAAAATCTTCTGGTATATCTAAGTTACCACATATTATTATTCCTGGAAACTTATATGAAAAATATTTTTTTAAATTTTCATCTCTCTTCTCTTGAGGCAATCTTTTTAAATATTCAAGTTCTACTGAAGTTATAAGTTGTAGTCCTTTATTTTCATATATTTCTTCTTCTAGATTAAAAAATCCTGAAAGAGCCATAGCTGGTCTTGTTATACTTGTTGAAGTTATATAATTTTCTTTTAGATATTCTTCTCCATACAGTATTTCTAAAGGATTGAATTTTATAAACTCTTCCATAGAAACTTTTTTTTCTTCCATATTTTCTCCTCTTTTTTTCCTTTCTCTTTTCTCTCTTATGATTCTTTGTGACTCATCCATAAAATATTTAGCAGAATTAACCCCCATTAATCTTAAACGAGAATCTATAGTAGCAGTTTCTATAACAACAGCTAAATTTCTACCTTTTCTTCCTGGTAAAGTTATTTTTTTTATTGGATGGTCTAAAATATATTCAAATACCTCATCTACACCTAATCTATCATAAAATCTTTTTTCATCCCAATATTCTAAATCTATTATTAATTCTATTCTTTTTCTCATTTCATTAGATATAATTCCAAAATTTAGTGTAAGATTTATATCCTCTTGTCCTTCCCCCATCAGAAGATAATAATCTCTCTCTGGTTGTACCTTTGCTCTTGTATTAATTCCTATTAAACCTCTATCAGTTTCTTTGACTAAAATATTTTTATCACTTATAAATTTGTGTCCCCTTTCAATTAACTCTATAGTAACACCAATTTTAAGGTCTTTTTCTCCTCTTATTAATACACCCATTCCATAAATATCTAATAAAATAGCATCATTAATTATTGTCTCTCTTCCTAAAATATTTCTCAAAAGATTATTAAAATCTCTTATGAATTCCGTAGTTCTATTTTTTGTTCTTAAAACTACTTTGTTGTATACTCTTGCTCTTTCTAAAATACTATTTATATTTTTAGCTTTGCAACTCAATATAAGAGCTGGAAATTTATGAGAAAAATATCTATCTAAGATTTTTTCTCTCTCTTCTGGTTCCAATCTCAATAAATATTCACTTTCTCTATGTCCCATCACATGAACAGACCTTTTTAATTCCTCTTTATCAACAAAAAAACCTGTAAATTCATATCCAACTCTATGAATTTCATTCATATATATTCTTTGGTCTAAATTTCCATCTACTAAAACTTCTAAATTAAAATGTTCTACTATATCTCTAAGAGTAATAATTTTTGGTTCGTCTAACACTTTTTCCTCCTAGTTATTTTGACTTATCTATTTTTATTTCTCTTATTATTTTACTGTCATCAAGAAAAGATAAGGTAACAGTTTCTATTTTTTCTGTTGTTTTATTTACTATATTATTTATTTCAAATAAATATGAAAATTCTTTATAAAACAAGAAACAAACTGTTATTCCTATAATTGTATTAGCTATGAAATAAAATATTGGCTTTAAAAATTTTAACATAATCCCACTTCCCTTTTAAATTTTTCACATGTATAGAATGAACCACAAACAATTATAATTTCTTTATTTAAATTTTTTGCAAAATTATAAGCTTCTTTTATATCTTCTATTGCTGTAAATATCTGACTTTTATCTGTAAATTCATAAAGTTTTTTAGCTGATAATCCTCTAGGATTTTCACTTAAAGAAGTTAAAATTATATTTTCACTTATTTCTTCACAAACTTTTAGCATCTCTTCTATTTTTTTGTCTTTTAGTATTGAAACTATCATTACAACTTTCTCTTTTAGATAGCCTTTTTCTATTATTTGTTTTAAATTTTTTATTCCATCTATATTATGAGCTCCCTCTAAAATAGTAACAGGATTTTTTTCATAAATTTCAAATCTACACTGCCAAACAACTTCCTTTATTGCTTCTTTTATTACAGACTCTGGCACTTCTAGTTTACATAAAGCCTCATAAGCACATAAGAAATTTTTTACTTGATAATCTCCAAATAAAGAAAGTTGATATTTTTTATCTCCTATAAAAATATCTGTATTAAATTTCTCAAAATTTAATTTGTAATCTATATTTTTATATTTATCAATAACATTTACAAAATCTTCTGTTTTTTCTTTTATTGCTTTTAAAAATTCTTTTTGACTATCCCCAACTATAACATAGCTTTTATCTTTTATAATTCCAGCTTTTTCTCTAGAAATTTCATAAATAGTTTTTCCTAAGTATTCAATATGGTCTAAAGAAACATTTGTTATTATAGCTATATCTGAGTTAACAACATTAGTCGCATCAAATCTTCCACCCATTCCAACTTCCAAAATAGCATATTCTATTTTTTTTCTAGCAAAATATAAAAACATCATAGCTGTAGTTACTTCAAAAAATGTTGGAGTGATTTTTAATTCTTCTATTTTTTCTCTAACAATTTTATAAATTTCAGCTATATCTTTATCTGGTATATCTTCTCCATCTACTCTTATTCTTTCATTAAATTTTAAAATATGTGGAGAAGTATATTTTCCAACAGAATATCCTGCTTTTAAAAGGACAGTTTCTATTATTGTAGAAGTAGAACCTTTACCATTAGTTCCTGTAATATGGATAATTTTATAATTATTTTGTGGATTTCCTAATGCTTCACAAATTTTTTCTATATTTTCTAAGCCTAATTTTATTCCATGTAATGAATAGGAATATAGTTCATTTAAAAGTTCTTGCATTTCCAAAATTATCACTTCTCCTCTTTCTTAATTAATACTGAAATTATACCATATTTTTTTTACTTTCATAGAATATTTTTATAGAATAATCAATTATTTTCTTGTATAATATTTATTAAGAAATATAATCCATTAAGGAGGTACATTATGGAAAAAAACTTTGTTCATTTACATCTTCATACTGAATATAGTCTTCTTGATGGAGTAGGAAAAATAGAAGAGTATATCAAAAAAGCAAAAGAATTAAAAATGAAAAGTATAGGGATAACTGACCATGGAAATATGTTTGGAGCTATTGAAATGTATCAAAAAGCAATTTCCAATGGAATTAAACCTATTATTGGAATAGAAACTTATGTAGCTGAATTTGGTATAGAATCAAAAGATGGAAGAATATTTCATCTTGTTTTGCTTGCTATGAATAATACAGGGTATAAAAACCTTATGAAAATAAGTTCTTTTGCTTATACAAAAGGTTTTTATTATAAACCTAGAGTAGATAAAGAATTTTTAAAAGAGCATAGTGAAGGAGTTATTGCTCTTTCAGCTTGTATGCAGGGAGAAATCTCAAGAAAAATTTTAGACAATGAAGATGAAGAAAAAATAAATAATGCTGTTAAAGAATATATAGATATTTTTGGAAAAGAAAATTTTTATATTGAAGTTCAAAGTAATGGTTTTCAAGAACAAAAAGAGCTTAATAAAAAATTATTAAAAATAGCTCAACAATTTAATTTAAAAACTGTAGCTACAAATGATACTCACTATGTCTATAAAGGTGAGGAAGTTTTACAAGATATTTTACTTTGTATTCAAACAGGAACAAAAATTTCTGATGAAAAAAGAATGAAAATTGATACTGATGAACTTTTTTTTAAAAGTCGTCAAGAAATGATAGATTCTTTGGGTGAAGAATATATCGAAGCTATAAATAATACAGAAGAAATTGCTAATCGTTGTAACTTGTCCATTGAATTTGGAAAATTTAAGTTTCCTTATTATGAAATTCCAAAAGAATTTTCTTCTACTTACGATTATTTAAAAAATTTAGTTTATAAAGGTTTAGAAGAAAGATATCCTTTAGGACTTTCTGATACTATTTTAAATAGAGTTGAATATGAATTATCAGTTATAAAAAATATGGGATATTCTGAATACTTTGTAGTTGTGTGGGATTTTATTAATTTTGCTAAGACTAATAATATTCCTATTGGTCCTGGAAGAGGTTCGGCAGCTGGAAGTTTGGTTGCTTATGCTCTTAAAATAACAGAGTTAGACCCTTTAAAATATCATCTAATTTTTGAAAGATTTTTAAATCCTGAAAGAATATCTATGCCAGATATTGACATTGATATTTGTCAAGAAAGAAGACAAGAACTAATTGATTATGTAACTGATAAATATGGTCATGATAAAGTTGCCCAAATTATAACATTTGGAACTTTAAAAGCGAGAGCAGCCATAAGAGATATAGGTAGAGTTTTAGATGTCCCTATTTCAAAAATTGATAAAGCAGCTAAACTTATACCTTTTAACTATAATATAAAAGAATCACTGGAAGAAATAAAAGAGTTTCATGATTTATATCAAACTGATTCTCAGATAAAAAGAGTTGTAGATTTTTCAAAAAAATTAGAAAATAAAGTGAGACATTCTTCTATCCATGCTGCTGGTATAGTTATCACTAAAGATTCTTTAGATGAAACAGTTCCTTTATATCAAGATAAAGATTCTGTTATAGCCACACAATATCAAATGAAAGAGTTAGAGGAACTAGGACTTCTTAAAATGGATTTCTTAGGACTTCGTAATCTTACAAATATTCAAAGAACTATAGATTATATAAAAAAAGATTTAAATATAGATGTAAAACTTTCTGATATTCCATTGGATATAAAAGAAATTTATCAAATGTTATCACTTGGTGATACTTTAGGAGTATTCCAATTAGAATCTATTGGAATTAGAAAAATCTTGACAAAACTTAAACCAGATAAATTTGAAGATATTATAGCCTTACTTGCTCTTTATAGACCTGGACCTTTAGGTTCTGGAATGGTTGATGATTTTATAAATTGTAAAAATGGAATGTCACAAATAAAATATCCTCATGATTCCCTAGAAGATATTTTAAAAGAAACTTATGGAGTTATTCTTTATCAAGAACAAGTTATGAGTATTGCCAATCGTATGGCTGATTACACTTTGGGAGAGGCTGATTTACTTAGACGGGCAATGGGAAAGAAAAAATTTAGCATAATGAATGAAAATAGAGAAAAATTTATTAATCGTTCATTAAAAAAAGGCTATTCAGAAGAAATTGCTAGCGAAATTTTTGATTTAATTTATAAATTTGCTGGTTATGGATTTAATAAATCACATTCAGCTGCCTATGCTTTAGTTGCTTATTGGACAGCCTTTTTTAAAGCTAAATATCCAAAATATTATTATGCTGCTCTTATGACTTCTGAGATGAAAGATATAGAAGACATTGCTCTTTATTTACAAGATGCTAAAAAACATGGAATAAAAATAGAATTTCCAAATATAAATAAAGCTGAATCAAAATTTATTGTAAAAGATGATAAAATTATCTTTTCTCTTTCAGCTATAAAAAATGTTGGAGAAAAAGTAGCTGAAAATATAAAAAAAGAGTGGGAAGAAAATGGAGATTACAAAACTTTTGAAGACTTTGTAATAAGAACAAAGGCTTATGGAGTTAATAAAAAGACTTTAGAAGCTCTTATATTCTCTGGGGCTACTGATATTTTACCAGGAAATAGAAATGAAAAACTAATGTCTCTTACAAAAACTATTGATTATGCCAATAAAGTTTTAAAAGAGGATGAAATTCAACAGATGAATCTTTTTGGAGAAGCAAAATCAACTATAAATTCCTTTTCTCTTATAAATTCTCCTGATTTTTCTTTAGATGAAAAATTAGAAAAAGAAAAAGAAGTTCTTGGATTCTACTTTAGTGGACATCCTTTAGATAAATACTCTAAACTCATAAATTCTTTTGATAGAGAGGATATTAAAAATTTAAAATCTGAAAGTGACAATAAAGAAATTAAAATTTTTGGTATTTTGAGAAATATTAAAAAAATTGTTACAAAAAATTCTGGTGAAGTTATGGGAGCCTTTGAGATAGAAGACTTCACTGGAAGCATCTCTGGAATTATTTTTCCTAGAAATTTTTCTGAATATCAAAATAATTTTTTAGAAGGAAATAAAGTTTGTATTATTGGAAATATCCAAACTGATTATTTTAATGGAAATGAAAGTAAAAAAATTATTGCTAAAAAAATTTTATTCATAGAAGATGTATTAAATGAAAAATTTTTAAAAGGATATATTCTTTTAAAAGAAGAAAATAAAGATATTTTTCCTAAATTGAAATCTATTTTAAAAAAACATAGTGGAGATATCCCTATATTTTTTGCTATTAAGACTGATACAAAAAAAGAAGTCAAACCATCTAATTTTAAAATTACTATTTCTTTAAATTTTATTGAGGAAATAAATGACTTATTTGGTGAGGGATGCCTAAAATTTAGATAATTAAGTTGATACTTATATTTATTTGTGATAAAATAATGTGAGATTTTATTTTAAAATTTATAGGAGGAGTCGTGGAAAAAGACAATATTTTAATTGATAATCTAATCGACATACTAGATAAAAATGAATTATCAGAAATAGATTTTCAAGATAAAGATTTAAAAATAAAACTAAAAAAAGATATTATTGTTGAAGAAACTTTTGAACAAGAAGAAATAATTGAAGAATTACCTAAAGAAAATGATGATTTTATTTATATAAAATCAAACAATATTGGAAAATTCTTTTTCTATGATAAAACAGGAGTTCCTTTGATTTCTATAGGACAAAATATAAAAATAGGTCAAACTATTGGATTTGTATCTACTGTAGGAATTAAAACACCTATAAAATCAGAAGTTGCTGGTTATATAGAGCAAATACTTCTTAAAAATGGAGAAGTAACTGATTATGGAAAAAATCTAATAAAATTAAAAAAAGTACTTGATTAATATTAAGTTAAAATTACGGAGGAAACAAATTGAAAAAATTACTTATTGCTAATAGAGGGGAAATTGCTGTTAGAATTATAAGGGCTGCCAAAGAATTGGGGATAAAAACAGTTGCTGTTTATTCTGAGGCAGATAAAAATAGTCTTCATGTAAAAATGGCTGATGAAGCTGTTTGCATTGGACCAGCTCCAGCTATCGATTCTTATTTAAAAATACCTAATATTATAGCAGCTGCTGAAATAACAGGAGCTGATGCTATACATCCAGGTTATGGATTTTTAGCTGAAAATTATAGATTTGCAAAAATTTGTAGAATACATAATCTCATCTATGTAGGACCAAATCATGAATGTATAAAACAAATGGGTGATAAGGCTACAGCTAGACAAAAAGCTATTGAAAATAATGTCCCTGTAACTAATGGTACTGGAATTATAACTGATATTGAAGCAGCCAAAAAAGAAATTCATGAAAGAATTGGATATCCTGTAATGATAAAAGCCACTGCTGGTGGTGGTGGTAAAGGAATGAGAATAGCTAGAAACGATAAAGAGCTAGAAAAAAATATTGTTGCTGCTCAAAATGAAGCTGAAGCTGCTTTTAATAATCCAGATGTTTTTGTTGAAAAATATATTGAAAATCCAAAACATATTGAAATTCAAGTTGTTGGGGATAAACATGGAAATATAATTCATCTTGGAGAAAGAAACTGTTCTATCCAAAGAAGAAATCAAAAACTTATAGAAGAATCTCCATCTTTTAGACTTCCTGAAAAAGTTAGAAAAGCTATGGGAGAAGCTGCTGTAAGATTGGCTAAATCTATTGAATATGATTCAGCTGGTACATTAGAATTCCTTGTTGATGACCAAAATAATTTCTATTTTATGGAAATGAATACAAGAATTCAGGTAGAACATACTGTTACTGAAGCTGTTACTGGCTTAGATATAATAAAATTACAAATAAGTTTAGCTGAAGGAGACAGATTAAATATATCTCAAGAGGATATTATTCCTTATGGACATGCTATTGAATGTAGAATAAATGCTGAAGATACTGAAAATGGATTTATCCCTTGTCCTGGAGTTATAACTAAATATGTTGTTCCTGGAGGAATTGGAATAAGAGTTGATTCTCACTCTTATCAAGGGTATGAAATTTCTCCTTACTATGATTCTATGATAGGAAAACTTATTACTTTTGGTATGGATAGAGATGAAGCAATAGCTAGAATGGAAAGAGCTCTTAAAGAGTTTGTTATTGAAGGAGTTGAAACAACTATTCCGTTCCACTTAAAAGTTTTAAAAAATGAAAACTATTTAAAAGGAAATATAACTACTGCGTTTATTGAAAAGGAATTTGGTTTATAATAACGAATAATATAACTATAAATATAAAATAAAAGGAGGGTTTACTATGAGTAACTTAGGAAATATAAAAATTGCTGATGATGTAGTAAAAACAATAGCAGCAAAAGCTACAGAAGATGTTGAGGGTGTATACAGATTAGCTGGTGGAGTAGCTGATGAATTTGGTAAAATTCTTGGTAAAAAAAGAGGAGTTAATGGAATTAAAGTAGAAGTTGGAGAAAAAGAATGTAGTATAGATACTTTTATTATTATTAAACATGGATATCCTATATCTGAAGTTGCTAAAAAAGTTCAAGAATCTGTTTTAGAATCTGTTTCTCGTTTAACTGCTTTAAAAGTTATTGAAGTTAATGTTTTCGTTCAAGATATTAAAATCGAAGATGGTAAAAACTCTAAAGATGAAAACGAAACAAGTGGAGAAATAGAATAATTTTAAAAGGACGTGATTTTATGATAAAAAATATTATATTTTTCTTTGCATGGATTGGAATATTCTTATTATCTATGTTTGGAATTGTTTATATAGTAAGTCCTGAATTTTTAGTATCTTTTAATATAAACACTCTTGTTGGAAATACTTTTATTTTAACTATTTCTATAGTTTATTTTATTATTTCTTTATTTAGATTTATCACTATTTTTTCTAGAACAAAAGGGTATACTATTACTAGCTCACATGGAGAAGTATTAGTATCTACAGAATCTATTAAAAGTATAATTAAAGAAACATTAGAAGATGATACTGAAATTAAAAACCTTAAAATTTCTTGTGGTAAAAAAGGTAGACATTATAAAGTAACTCTTTTTATAGATATGAATACTCAAAGAAGTATTGCTGAAAAAAGTTCTGAAATTCAACAAAAAGTTAAAGATGAATTGTTTAGAAGATTAGAACTTGAAATTCAAATAGTAGAAATTAAAATTTCTAAAGTTTCTATAAAAAATCAAGGGATGAATTAGTAAAAATTTGTGGGGTGATTAAATGCTTGAAGAATTTATATATTCTTTAATAGAAAATAGAAAGAAAATATTTTGGGGAGTTGTCTTTTTTGTAATCTCCATATTATTTATTGCTTTCGGTTTATTCTCTACAATTTTTATTGTTGTAATGACTATTGTTGGATATCACTTTGGAGATATGGATAATAAAAATATAATAACAAAATTAAAAACTACATTAACAAATTTACTTAACAAAATAGATACAAATTAATATAAAGGGGTAAAAATGACTAGAAAAGCTGCTAGAGAGCAATTATTCAAATTAATATTTGAAGCAGAATTAAAAGAAACTTCTTTAAGTGAAATTTTTAATTCTTTTCTAAAAAGAGTTTCTGAAGAGGAAATAGAAATTAGTGAAGAAGCTTTAGATTTTATTAAAAAATATTCTTTAGGTATTTCTGAACATTGTGATGAAATACTTAAAAAAATTGAAAATACTATGGAAGGATGGAGTTTTGACAGAATAGGGAATATTGAAAAAGCTCTTTTAAAAGGTGCTGTATATGAGCTTTCTTATGAAAATACTCCTAAAGAAATAGTTATAAATGAAACTGTTGAACTTGCTAAAAAATATGGAGATACTAAATCTTCTGAATTTTTAAATGGTGTTTTAGCAAAGTTTGTATAAATATTAAGTCTTAAATAAATTTATTGTATAGAGGATATTTTATATCCTCTATTTTTTATAATATTGACTTTTAAAGAAAAACGGGCTACACTTAGAATATAAGAGGATTATAACTTTAATAAAAATCAAAAATTTACTATTTTTAAAGTTATTTTACAATTAATATTTTCTTAATAATAGAAAAGTGGTGAGGTCAATGAAAAAAATTATTTTCTTAATAATATTTCTAATAAAAAATATTTCTTTTGGAGCTTTAGAAGATTATACATTACAAGATAAATTACAAAAAGAAAATATAAAAATTCTTCAAGAATTAAAAGTTAATACTATTGACCCCATTTTGTTAACTGATATTTATTCAAAAAGAATTTTTAAATATCTTTATAATACTTTATTTAAAATAGATGAGCATGGAAATATAATTCCTGATATAGCAAAAGAATATAAATATCTTGATAAAAAAAATTTATATATAAAATTAAAAGAGAATATAATATTTCAAGATAAAACCTTTCTTTCATCAACTGATGTAAAAAATTCTCTAATGAGAGTCAAAAATAAAGGTGCTTTAAAAGAGTTTTATAAAAACATTAAAAATATTAAAATATTAAATAATTCTGAATTAATTATTGAATTGACTACTGAAGATAAATATCTTTTAAATATATTATCTCATAATATGAGTTCCATTATAAAAGAAAAAAATAATGATATTTTGGGAACTGGTGATTATTTCATAGAAAATTTTAAAAAAAATACTCTAATCTTAAAAAACAAAAAAACTTCAAATAGAATAATTATAACTAAAGTTTTTTCAAAAAAAGATAGAATTTTAGATTTATACAATAATAATGCTGATATTATATATGATATTAATTCTCTTGATATAGAGAAATATATAAAATTAGGATTGATTAATAAAAAAGATTTTAATATAACTAGTGATAATATACTTACTTCTGCTTTAATTTTTAATGAAAATAGAGATTTAAACTTCAGAAAAGCAATAAATTCTTTATTAAATAAAAAAGAAAAATTTTTATTGCCAAAAGAAATTTATGGAACAAATTTTGATATTTTAGAAGATAAAACCCATGTTAAAAATATAAAAAAGGATTTAAATTTAAAAAATAATTCTTTAAATCTTATGATACTTAATACTGAAGAAGATAAACTTTATGCCAAAAATATAGAAAAAGATTTAAAAAAATATGGAATAAATGTTAAGATTATTCCATATCAAGTTGATGCCTTTTATTATAACTTAAAAAATAGAAATTTCGATATGGCAATTCAACATATAGTTTTCAATAAAAAATATCCAGAAATCTCTCTAGGAAAAGTAATACTTTATGATATTTATGATAAAAATTTATACTCTGATTTAAATTTTTATAGAAAAAAATTTAACAATAAAAATGATTTAGAAAATAAAAAAGAAATATTTATAGAAACTGTTAATGAAATATCTAAAAAATTACCTTATATTCCTTTAAAACATCAAGTATTATATATTTTATCTAACAAAAATATAAATATTTAAAAGGAAGTGAGTTTTTTTGAAAAAAATATTTTATATATTTGTATTCTTAACTTTTTCTTTTTCTTCTTATTGTAAAAATTATTTAGGAGAATTTTTAAAATTTTATCCAGAAGAAAATCTAGTAGTAGAGACTACAAGTAGAATTAGATTTTCTAGTGAAATAAGTATTATTAAAGAGAATGGAAATATAAATGATTTCTTTTATCTAAGTTTAGAAAATAAAAGAAACTTTATAAATTTAAATAATATAAAAATTTCTTCTTTAACTGGTGTAAAAGAAGGAAAAAATATATATTTTAAAAATTCTGTAACTAATGAAGGTTTACAAGAAATTAAAATTTTATTAGAGGGAGAGATTATATTTAATTGGCTTATTAAAAATCAAAATATATCTAATATAAAAATTGGTTATATTAATTCCAATGTTAATCCTGTATACTTGACTTTGGATATTAATATGTTTAATCCAATACATAGTTTAAAGATAAAAGTTGTCAATAATATGAATCTAGGAAAAGTTGAAGCTGGAAATAAACTCTCAACAAAAAGTTTTGGAACTCCTGCTAATTTAACTATTGAGGGACAAGAAAATAAAAAAGTTAGTATCACAATTCCTAAAAATATTACTATTAAAAATTCTAAAAATGATACATTATCAGTAGATTTAAAATTTAGAGATAATAATAAACAAAAGTTAATAAGAGAACTATCTCATAATGGAAAAAATACATATAAAACGGGAAATAACAAAAATATAGTTTCAAAAGATATATTGATTGATGGGGAAAGTCAGACAAATAAAAATTCTAGGGGAATATACAAAGGGGTATTCACTGTGAGGGTAGAGTATATTGATTAAAAAAATTATTTTTATTTTTATCTTTTTATCTCAATTTATTTATTCCCTATCTAATTATAAAAATTTTGAAGATTCTTATATTGAAATTAAATGTGGTGAATTAAAAGATAGTTTTTTTATGATAAAATACGATATTGAAAATGAAAAAGTCTATATTGGTTTAAACAGTCTATTTTATTTTTTAGAAATATATAATTTGGAAATAGATTTAAAAAATAGACAAGTAAAAGGAAATTTTGATGATAAAAATATAGATATAAAATTTAATGATAATGATTCTTTTATTATGGATAATAGTATATATATTGATATAAATTCCCTTAAAGAAAAATTAAATTTTAAAGTTGCTGATTTTGATTTTTCTTTATTAACTCTTACATTAGTTCCAAATTTTTCTCTCCCTTATGAAATACGAGAAAAAAGTAAAATAGAAAGATTACGTTTAGATGAAGAAAAACTTGAAGAAGAAATTGATGTCAATATGACATCTAAAATTTTTTCACCTGGTTTTTTAAAAATAAATTGGAGTAAATCTGATTTAAAAAATAGTAATTATAATTTTGAATATGAATATGGTACTCAATTTTTATATGGAGATTTATACTTAAGTGGTGAATTATATCCAAAAAATAAAATTGTATATGGTAATTTGACTTATTCAAATTTTTTTAAAAATAATGATTTAATATTGGGGAATTTTTCAATGATTACTCCTCATTTTATAAATTTAGATAGTGAAATTATAGGAATAAGTCTAAAAGAAGAAGATACCTACATGACTAGAGATGGTGGAATTACTACTATTAAAGGTGAAGCTGAAAATGCCCAAGTAATAGAATTATATAGAGAATTTACTCTTATTGATTATATTTATCCTAAATCTAAATATTTTGAATTTAAGATTTTTGATGGTATTTTAAATTCTGATTATATATTAAAAATTTATTATAATGATGGACGTATTGAAGAGAAAAAAGTTTTTTCTTTAACTGATATGGACATTCTAGAAAAAGGAAAAAATCGTACAAGTATTCAAGTTGGAAAAAATTCTAATAATGGTAATCCTCAAGGAATATCCCATATTTATTATGGATTAACTGATAATCTTACTGTAGGATTAGGAGCTATGAATTTAATTTCTTCCAATGAAAAAAAATATAGATTTTTAGAAAATGATATTATTTTCAATACTCAACACAAAACTTTTCCTACTCTTATTACTTATAGAAATTTTTTTGAAACAAAAGAAAAAGAAAATAGTTATAACCTTATTATTGACCAAAAATTGAAAAGTTATTCTTTAAAATTTTTACAAGAAAAATATTCACCTTTTGTCTTTAATGAAAATAAAATAAAAGAATATACTTCTATATCTCTAGGTAAATCTTTCAATAAAAATTCTTTTGAAATAGGATTCAATGATAAAAAATACTTTGAAGACTTAAAAGATTATGAAAGTAAAAATATATATTTATCATGGTATACATCTATTTTTTCTCCTTTATCATTTTCTATTAAAATGGAAAAAGATATATATAGAAATAATAACTATAGCGTCTTTTATCCTAGTATAAGTTATTCTGGAATATTTTCTATAATACTTGATGGTGAAATAGGAAAAGAAAGAGAAGATAAATATTACACTCAAAATTATAATCTTAGGTTAACTAAAAGAGATATTGAAATTATTAAAAATAAATTATTTTTAGATATTGGAATTTATGCAAGATATTCTAATATAAATGAAAAGTTTAGATATGGAATTACTTTTAATTTAAAATTAGATGATTATGTACATTTAGATTTTACTTCTTCTACAAATATAAATGAGGATAGAAATAGAAATACTATAAATAGTATTAAAATGACTAAATTATTAAATCTAAATTCCCCATTAGATAAAGCTGATAATAACTCTTCTGTAAGTAATTCTTGGATTACTGGTAAAGTTTATCTAGATAAAAATGGTAATCATATATTTGATAACAATGATATTCCTCTTCCAAATGTAGAAATATTAGTTGATAATAGAAGTTTTATCATTGATAAAAATGGAAAATATGTAGCCAATGGTATATCTGGAAATAAAATTTCTACTGTAACAGTAAATAGAAAAACTATAGACCCAACTTATAAAAATACTGATGGACCTTTAAAAATAAAAAGTAAAAATTCATCTATATTACACTTAGATATTCCAATTCAACCAATATCAATTATTTCTGGAAATATTATATTGACTGAAGATTTTACAGAAAAACAATTTATTCAAAATCTATCATTAATAAATATTCTCTTAGAAAAAGATAATGAAGTGGTAGCTGAAACAGACCCTGAATTTGATGGAATGTATTTTTTTGAAGATGTTTTACCTGGAAAATATACTATAAAATTTAATTATTTAGGATATGAGAATATAGATTTTTCTAGTAATTCTATTGAAATAGAAGTAAAAAATAGTGATGAAGGAGATTACTTTGAAGGATTAGATACAGAAATGATAAAAAAAGAAAAGGAGGAAGATAAAAATTGAAAAATTTAATTTTATTTATTTTTCTTACTTTTTGTAATATTTGCTTCTCTGTAGATAGAATAGAAAATATCAAATATAAAAAAATAATAAATAATATTGTTTATTTTAAAAATGAAGCTTCTCCATTTTCTGGTAAATTCATTGGAAAAAATATTGAAGAACAATATAAAAATGGAATTCGAGAAGGTTATTTTAAAAATTTTATAATAGAAAATGATGAAATTTTTATATGTGAAGGTAGGTTTAATAATGGATTAAAAAATGGACAATGGATAATAAACTATCCTAATGGTAA
Source organism: Fusobacterium sp. FSA-380-WT-3A (assembly GCF_012843705.1). Taxonomy (NCBI): domain Bacteria; kingdom Fusobacteriati; phylum Fusobacteriota; class Fusobacteriia; order Fusobacteriales; family Fusobacteriaceae; genus Fusobacterium; species Fusobacterium sp. FSA-380-WT-3A. The sequence continues at coordinate 17,872 of NZ_JABAFQ010000009.1, forward strand.
TCCAAAAGCCATATTGAAATATTATTATGATATTCCATTTGGAGAATGGAAATATTTTTATTCTAATGGAAATATTTTAAGTATAGAAAAGTTTAAAGAAGGTGAGCTTCATGGAAAAATCATTGTTTTTAATACCAAAGGAGAATATAAAATAAAAATGTATTTTGAAGAAGGTCTATTACACAAAGAATTTATTTCTTATCATGCAAATGGAAAAATTTCATCTTTAGCAAATTTCTATTATGGAAAACTTAATGGGGAATTGAGACTTTTTTCCACTAAAGGAATAACTCTTGTAGAAGGTCAATATAATATGAATCAAAGAGAAGGTTTATGGTGTTTTTATTACAATACTGGAGAGTTAAAAAGCAAGATAAATTATAAAAATGGAAAAAGAAATGGAAAAAGTATAATTTATGGAAAAGGAGGCGAAATTTTACAAGAAATCGTTTTTATTAATGGTATTGAAATAGATGAAAAGAAGGAATATAAAAATTATGGAGATAAAATTCTGGAAGGATTTAAACATTTTACAGAGCAATTAGAATATAAAAAATATGATAAAATCTTATCTGAAATATAAAGGAGGATTCTATGAAAAAAATTTTAATTACATTATTTTTCATGTTTTTATCTGTTTTTTCTTTTGGATTAGGAGATGCTAGTGCTGATGTTGAAGTATATGCTGAGGTTGTTGGCCCATTAGAAATCAAAACTACTCCAGTGAATTTTGGAGTTATAGCAAAAAATAGTAATAGAAATCTCCCAGAAACTGAAGGAACTATTAATATAAAAGGAACAGAAGGAGCTAATATAAAAGTAACTTTTACAAGTTCTAATAGAGAATGGGATGCAACTAAAGGAGCTGTTTTAGTAGCTTTATCTCCTACTGGAGAGATTGATTTTACAGATTTAACAAAAACTTTATATTATTATGCTGATATTTATTATAATGATATCAGATTAAAAAGTAATTCTATCATTATTCCAGAAAATGGAGAAATAAATTTTAAAGTAAGTGGTACTTTAGATGCTGGAAATGTAATTCCTGGAAAATATGAAGGAAAATTTACTGTAAAAGTTCAATATGATTAGGAGGAATATTTATGAAAAAAATTATATTTTTTATTTTATTTATCGTTACAACAACAATTTCATTAGCTTTGAATTTTTCAATTTATCCTACAAAATTTGAAATAGATTTATCAAAAACATCTACTTATGAAATGTACATTATTAATAATACTGATTTACCTTTAAGAATAGGAATAACTTTAGAAAGTGACAAAAATTTTGGTGAAAAATATAATTTAAATTCTAATATAAAAATTTTTCCTAAAACTGCATCTATTAAACCAGCTGGAAAACAAATAGTTAGATTTAGAGTTACTCCTAATGAAAATACAAAAGATGGGGAATATAAAAGTTACATAACATTTACTGAAATTCCTCCTGAAATAAAAACTACTAAAAAAAATACAAATGATATTACTAGTGAAATAAAAATGATAACTGCAATTATGATTTCTGTTTATGGAGAAGGTAAAAATCCTGTAATAGATGGTAATCTTAAAAATATAACTACTAATTTTAATAATGGAATTTTAACTTTATCTGGTAAAAGTTCTTCAAAAGGAAATACTTCTTTAAAATTTGATTATTCTATAAATGGAAAAAATATAAAATCAGAGGGAAGATTAGGAATTTCTCCTAGAAATGGTGAAAATATAATTTCTACTAGTATAAATTTGTCAACTGCTAAAAAAGGAGATAAAATAAATATCACTATAAAAGACCAAAAAGGAAAATCATATTTTAATCAAAAAATAAGATTATAATAAATTTTATAAAGAATGGAAATTGTTACATTTTTTATATTATAGTATAAAAATTTGTAACAATTTCCTTCTTCAATTATTTTATACAAATTTTTTATCTTTCCATTTTCCACTTTTCCATCTTATTAACATTGCTATTCCTCTAAACCATTCATCAGCTGCATTGGCTATCCAAATTCCCACAAGTCCCCAACCTAATTTTAAACCAAAAATATACGAAAAAGGAACTGCTACTATAAAAATAAATATTATTCCTATAAACATTGGAAATTTTATATCTCCTGCTGCATGAAGTGAATTTATTATTACTATATTAAAAACTCTTCCTACTTCTAAAATTATCATAAGAGGGAAAACTTTTAAAGAAGCTTCTAAAATTTCTTGATTATCTGTAAATATTTCCATTATTGGATTTCTCATAGCACATACCAATACAGTTACAGAAAAAGCTAATACTATTGAAATATATAAACTTCTAAAACATTTTTTATAAGCTTCCTCAGTTTCTCCAGCTCCTACAAGTTGTCCCACTTGAATAGCTGTTCCATGTCCTAAAGCTATTGAGAAAGTCATTATAAAGTTAGCTAAGAGCATTAAATAAGTACGAGAAGTTATCATAACTGTTCCCATGGTATTTATCATTGACATTATCATAAGTTGTCCTACATTCCAAGCTAAATTTTCACCAGCTGTTGGAATTCCTATAGACAATATATTTTTTATTACATGGAATGGAAATGGTCTTAAGAATTTTTTTCTAAATTTAAATTTACAATAATGACTCATTACTAAAAATCCTACTATACAACCAAGGGCTCTTGAAACTACTGTTGATATTCCAACTCCTGTTGGCCCTAATATTGGCATTCCAAACCAACCAAAAATAAACATACCATTACCAAAAATATTTAATAAATTGACACCTATATTTACAAACAACATTTGTTTTGGATTTCCATGGCTTTTCATTACAGCTCCACAAGTAAGAGTTACAGCTTGAAATATGCACATTCCTCCAACCAATTTAAAATAAGTTTTTCCTATTCCAATAAGTTCTACAGGTAATTTTATATTCTCTAAAATTTGTTGTGAAAATCCAAAATACACTCCTCCTAATAATAAGCCTAATATTAAATTTACTATCAAAGAAACTGTTATTACTTCATGAACTTTTTTCTTATTTTTTGCCCCTATATACTGAGCACATAAAATAGTAGTGGCCAAATTTACAAATCCAAAAAGAACATTTTGAATATTTAAGACCTGACTTATTCCACCTACGGCTCCAACAGCATCATCACTATAATGTTTTAACATTATAGTATCTATATTTCCCACTATAGTTACAAGAAGTAATTCTAAAAAAATAGGAATTGTCAAAGATATTAAAGATTTTATTTTTATTTTACTCATTTTTTCTCCTAAATTTTATTATTCAAAAAAAATAAGGACTACTCCTTTGAGTATCCTCATTTTTTATTTTCCACAAATAATTTTATCAAAAAAATTATTTTTATTCAAGATATTTAAATTTATTTTTTATGATTTTCTACATATGTTTTTAATCTTTCTAAAGCTATTCCTAATCTATCAATTTCAGAAACTAGAGAAATTCTAAAATATTTTTCTAATCCAAAAGATATTCCAGGAACTAAGGCTACTTGAACTTCTTTTAATACATCCATTGCAAAATCAAAAGAGTTTAAATCTGATATATTTGAATAATCAGCAAATATATAGAAAGCCCCTTTAGGTTTTACAACTTTAAAACCTAATTTAGAAAGTCCCTCTGCCATAAATTCAGCTCTTTCTTTATAAATTTTTCTTACATGTGACCTATCAGAATATTTTGTTAAAGCTGATTGAGCTGCTGCTATTGATACAGCCATTGGTGAACTTAAAGTAAATAATGTTGTATTTAAAAATGGTTTTCTATATTCTAATGGTAATATTGTATAACCAATTCTCCATCCTGTCATTGAGTGAGATTTTGAAAATCCATTTATTATTATTAATTTATCTTTTATTTTATCAAAACTTGCAAATGATGTAAATTCTCCAAAAGAAAGTTCACTATAAATTTCATCAGCTACTACAAATATATCTTTATCAGCTAAATAATTAACAATATTATTTATTTCTTCATAATCCATTACATTTCCAGTTGGGTTACAAGGATTACAGAATAAAACTATTTTTGTTTTATCTGTAATATATTTTTCTAAAAGTTCTGGTGTTACTTTGAAGTCTGTTTTAGATATGTCAACAAATACAGGTTTAGCATAACACATTTCTATCATTGGTAGATATCCTGCATAAAATGGAACAAAAACAATTACTTCATCATCCACATTTAAAAGTGCTCTAAAACATGAAGATATAGCTTCTGAAGCTCCAACATTAACTATTACATTGTCAGCTACAAATGAACATCCACATTTTTTGTTGTAATAATCTGCAATTGTTTTTCTAATTTCTGGTCCTCCTCCTGTTGGTGGATAACCTAATTTATGTGTTAAAGCATAATTACAAGCATCTTCTACTATTCCTTTTTCTGTAAGAATATCTGGTTCTCCTATAGTTAAATCAATAGAATTTTCATATTTTCTAGATTCTTCATTAAGTAATCTGATTAAAGAATACTTAAGTTTTGCTACATTCTGGTTTATTACCATAAATAAAACTCCTCCTACATTTTGTTTTTTATTTTCTTAAATCATCAACTAATTGAGTTTTTTCTAATGTTTTTTCATCAACAGTTTTTATAACTTTAGCTGGATTTCCTGTTACTACAGCTCCTGCTGGTACATCTTCTATTACTACAGCCCCTGCTCCAACAACAGCTCCTTTTCCAATTCTAACACCTTCTATAACAACAGCATTAGCTCCTATTAAAACTCCATCTTCTACTATAACAGGTGTTGCTGAAGGTGGTTCAACTACTCCAGCCAATACAGCTCCTGCTCCTATATGACAATTTTTTCCAACAGTAGCTCTTCCTCCTAATACAGCTCCCATATCTATCATTGTTCCATCTCCAATAATAGCTCCTATATTAATAACTGCTCCCATCATTATAACTGCATTATCACCTATTGTAACTTTATCTCTTATTACTGCTCCTGGCTCTATTCTAGCATTGATATTTCTTATATCAAGCATAGGAACTCCAGAATTTCTTCTGTCATTTTCTATATATACATCTTTTATAGTTTCTTTATTATTTTCTAATATTTTTTCTATTTCTGTTGATTCTCCTATAATTATATAAGAACCATCACCTTTAAAAACTTTAGCTGAAGTTTCTAAATTATTTAGTTCTCCATTTATATAAGCTTTAACAGGTGTTTTTTTAGTAGAATTTTTTATAAATGCTATTATTTCTTCTACTGTATTTACTCCGTTCATCTGTCCTCCTAATTATAAATTACTAAATATATCTTTCATGCTGTAAAGACCAGGCTCTTTTCCTACAAGAAATTTTGAAGCTTTAATAGCCCCTATTCCAAATATTTTTTTAGAAAGAGCTGTATGTTTTATCTCTATTATTTCATCATTTCCACAAAATAAAACAGAATGCTCTCCAACTATTGTTCCACCTCTAACAACATGAACCCCTATTTCATTTTCTTCTCTTTTTTTAATTCCTTCTCTTCCATAAACTCTTTCCATTTTTTCAGAACAACCTTTTTCTATAACTTCCAACATAGTTTTTGCTGTTCCACTAGGTGAGTCAACTTTTTTATTATGATGTTTTTCTATAAGTTCTATATCATAATTTCCATATAAAATTGGAACTATTCTTTCTAATATATCTTGCATTAAATTTACACCTAAAGACATATTTGAAGATATTAAAATAGGAATTTTTTTTGAAGTTTCCTTTATTTTTTCTAAAACCTCATCAGAGTATCCTGTAGTAGCTATTACTAAAGGAATTCTATTTTTTTCTGAATAATTTAATAAACTTTCTAATCTAGAAAAATGAGAAAAATCTATAATGACATCTCCTTTTTCTATCGTAAGTTCATCAGCAAAACCTGTAATTTTTATCTCTTTATCTTGAGAAGCTAAGTCTGAAACTACTGTTCCCATAGCTCCTGTTCCATGTATAATTAACTCCATTTTTTTACCTCATGTCTTTCTATTATTTCATATAATTTTTCTTTATTTTCTTGATACATTTCTCCTAGAGGTAATCTACATTGTCCAACTTCATATCCTAAATAATTCATTGCCTCTTTTACAGGAACTGGATTTGTCTCTATAAACATTCCATTAGATAATCCATTATATCCTAATTGTAATCTACAAGCTTCTTTTATATCACCATTTAAAAAGCTCATTACCATATTATGAATAATTTCAGGAATAATATTAGCTGATACAGATATTACTCCTTTTCCTCCTACTGATAAAATAGGAACTGTTAAATCATCATTTCCTGAATATATATCAAGCTCTGGAACTTGTCTTGCTACTTCTGTAGTATAAGACATATTTCCACTAGCCTCTTTTATAGCTACAATATTTTCAATACAAGCTAATCTTTTTAAAAGATTTATAGATAAATTTACACCAGTTCTACCAGGTACATTATACAATATTATTGGTAATTTTACAACTGAGGCTATTGATTTATAGTGTTCATATATTCCATTTTCATTTCCTTTATTATAATAAGGAGTAACTACTAATAGAGCATCTACACCTAATTCTTCAACTTTCTTACTAAACTCTACAGCTGTTTTTGTACAGTTAGAACCTGTTCCAGCTATTACTGGTATTCTTTTATTAATTTTTTCTACAGTAAATTTTATAACTTCTAATCTCTCTTCTTCTGTCATTGTTGAAGCTTCTCCTGTAGTTCCAACCACAACTATAGCATCTGTTTTATTTTCTAAATGAAATTCTAATAATTCCTCTAATTTTTTATAATTTACTTGATTATCTTTTGTAAAAGGTGTTACTAAGGCTACACCTGAACCAGTAAAAATTGACATTTTTATCTCCTTAAGCTAATTTATTTTTTATATCTCTAAATAATTCTGCTATTTGAACAGCATTAGTAGCTGCCCCTTTTCTTATATTATCTGCTACAGTCCATAAGTTTACACTATTTTCTGTACTGAAATCTCTTCTTATTCTTCCTACTAAAACTTTATCTTGTCCACTAGCTTCTGTAGCTAAAGGATATTCATTATTTTTAGGATTATCTACTAATATAATTCCTTCATATTCTCCAATAACTTTTTTTACTTCTTCTATATCAAATTCACTATTAAGCTCAGCTGTAATTGATACTGAGTGAGAATTTATAACTGGAACTCTTACACAAGTAGCTGTTACAGGTAAATCAGGAAGTTCTAATATTTTTCTTGTTTCATTTATCATTTTTATTTCTTCTTTTGTATATCCGTTATCCATAAATACATCTATATGAGGTAAACAGTTATTTACAATTTGATGTGGATAAACTTTAGGAGCTAATCCTTTTAATCCATTTTGTAAATCCTCTACACCTTTTTGTCCTGTACCTGATACAGCTTGATATGTATTATATATTACTCTTTTTAATCCATATTTTTCAGCTAAAGCTTTTAATGGAGCCATACATTGAATTGTTGAACAGTTTGGGTTTGCTATAATTCCATGATTTGTAAACGCTGCCTCTTTATTAACTTCTGGTACAACTAATGGAACCTCTGGGTCCATTCTCCAAGCTGAAGAGTTATCAACTACTAAACATCCTTTTGAAGCTGCTATTGGAGCATATTTTTTACTTATATCTCCACCAGCTGAAAATAGAGCTATATCAATCCCTCTATCAAAACTATTTTCTGTTAATTCTTCTACTGTATATTCTTTTCCTCTAAAAGTTATTTTTTTACCAGCACTTCTTGCTGAAGCAAATAAATATAACTCTGTTATTCCTAAATCTCTTTCCTCTAAAACTTTTAAAAATGTACTTCCCACTAATCCTGTAGCTCCTACAATAGCAACTCTCATATTTATCCTCCTCAAATTATTCTCTATAAATTAAATTCTTCTGCTACTACTTCTACTGCTTTATTTATATCTTTTCTTTCTATACTACATGAAACACTTATCTCTGATGTTGTTACTTGATAAAAATTTATTCCTGCTCTACTTAAAGCTGAGAAAAATTTACCAGATACTCCAGAGTTATTTATCATTCCTACGCCTACTATTGAAATCATTGCTAAGTTATCATTATATCCTAACTCTATACAAGGTAATTCCACTTTTATTCTTTCAATAGCTTGGTCTAATAAATATTTTTCTCCCTCTACACAACTAAATGATATTTTAGCTTTATTATCATTTGAAACATTTTGAGAAATCATATTTATATTTAATCCTACTTCATTAATTATTGTAAATATTTTTGCTATTTTTTCACTAGAATAATTAATATTTGAAAGAGTTGTTACTATTATCTCTTTTGTTATACTAATTCCTGTTACTAATTTATCCTCTAATACGTCATTCATATCCATTATCCAAGTTCCTCCTGTTTCACTTAAAGTTTTTCCAACAAAAATAGGTATATTATATTTTTTTCCAATTTCTACAGCTCTAGTTTCCATAACTCCAGCTCCTAAATTAGCCATTTCCATCATTTCTTCATAAGAAATTTTATCTAAAAACTTAGCATTTTTATAAAGTCTTGGGTCAACACTATAAATTCCCTCAACATCTGTATATATTCTACATTCACATTTTAGAGAAGCAGCTAAGGCAACAGCACTTGTATCTGAACCTCCCCTTCCTAATGTAGTTATATCTCCGTGGTCATTTATTCCTTGAAATCCAGCTACTATAACAACATTATTATCTTTTAAATATTCTTCTATTTTTTCTGTATCAATATTTTTGATTTTACTTTTTGTATGAACTCCTACAGTTTTTACATTAGCTTGATACCCTGTTAATGATACAGCTTTTTGTCCCAAAGAATTTATAGCTATTGACAATAGAGAAACTGTTTGTTGTTCTCCTGTAGATAAAAGTGAATCTAGTTCTCTTTGATTTGGTGAATCAGAGATTTCTTTTGCCATAGCAATAAGGGCATTTGTTGTTTTTCCCATTGCTGAAGCAACAACTATAATTTCATCATATTTTGTTTTCTTTAAGTTCACTACATATTCAGCTATTGCTTTAATTTTTTCAATAGTTGCTACGCTAGAACCACCATATTTTAATACTACTCTCATATATTATCTCCTTTTTTATTTTAAAATAAAAAACCAACAGACTTATCTGTTGGTTTATATTTCATTTTGAGATAATATAATTTATTTTTAGTATCACAACAATGAATAACACAACAGAAAGCACAACATTGAATATCAATGACAGTTATATGGATATTCTCCATATTCCCAACCTAAAAATCCTCCCTATAATTTTTAGATTTCGGCAAAATCCCCTTTCATTATATCTCAAAGTTAGGTAACTCAACATAATTACTTTTGTCATTTGCTCCTCAATCCGTTTCTTATTTTATTGTTGTCATTTTATAACAATTTCTATAAAAAATAAAATATAAATTTTATATCTTAAACTATATATTATATAAATTTATTTTTTATAATTTTTATTGTTTTATAGATTTTTTTTTGCTATAATTCTTATTAATTAATTTATGGAGGTTTTTATGAATAATTTAATTTTAAATAATATAGATAAATTTAATGATTGGTTTATAAAAGTTAGAAGAGATTTACATAAAATCCCTGAGTTAGATTTTGATTTACCAAAAACTACAAAATATATTTCTTCAACTTTAGATGAACTTAATATAAATTATAAAACAAATATTGGAAAAAGTGGAATTGTAGCTGATATTCCTGGAAAAGATTCTACTATTACCATTGCTTTAAGAGGAGACATTGATGCCTTACCAATATTAGAAAATAATGATTTTGAATTTAAGTCTGAGCATGTTGGAAAAATGCATGCTTGTGGACATGATGTTCATAACACAGTTTTATTAGGAGTAGCCAAAATTTTATCAGAAATAAAAGATGAAATTCCTTGTAATATCAGACTTATTTTTCAACCAGCAGAAGAAACTACTGGTGGGGCTCTTCCAATGATAGAAGAGGGAGTTTTAGAAAATGTAAATGCTATATTTGGACTTCATGTTGACCCTTTTGTAAATGTTGGAAGTATAGGTATTAAATATGGACCTATGTTTGCTTCTTCTTGTGGAGTAAAAATAAAAGTTATAGGAAAAAGTACTCACGGAGCCTTTCCAAGTGAGGGAGTTGATGCTATAGTTACTACAGCTCAAATTATTAGTTCTATCCAATCTATTGTTTCTAGAAATACAGATGCTAGAGATTCTGTAGTTATAACTTTTGGTACTATTAAGGGAGGAACAAAAGAAAATATAGTAGCTGGAGAAGTTGAAGTTACAGGAATTTTAAGAACTCTTTCTACTGAAAGCAGAGAATACAATAAACAAAGAATTAAAGAAATGAGTGAATTTGTAGCAAAAGGATATGGAGCTACAGCTATTGTTAATTTTAGAAATAGTTATAATGCTTTAATAAATCATGATGAATATGTGGATATTGTCAAAGAAGTTGGAAATGAAGTTTTAGGAAAAGAAAATGTTATTACTAAAAAATATTCAGAAATGGGGGCAGAAGATTTTTCTTATTATCTTGAAAGAGTTCCTGGAGCTTTCTTTTATTTAGGTGTTAGAAATGAAAGTATTGGAGCTTGTGAGCCATTACATAATGACAAATTTATGATAGATGAAAATGCTATTAAAATTGGAGTTAAAATCCAAATAGCTAATATTTTCAAAGCTTATGAAAATTTAAAAAATAATTTAAAATAAAGGTGAAAATATGTGGGAAATCTTAGAAATAATCTTTTTTATAATATTATTAATATTTATTTTTCAAAATGTGAAAAGGAGAAACAAAATTAGAGCTGGAGAAAAACTTACAGGAAAAATTGTTGAAGTTACTCCTCTAAAAAGACTGATAATTGAAATTGGAAATAAAAAAGAAAAAAAGAAAGTTCAAACCTTAGAATCAGGTTTATTTCAATATTCTAAAAAAAATATTGGTGAAAAAATTGAAGTTTATTATAACAAAGAAATCTACAATAAATGTTCATTGGTAGAATTTAATAAATGGGATTTAAAAAAATCTATAAAATTTTTCTTAATTTTTGTTATAATTTATACTGTCATTTGGATTTTTATTAATATAATTTAGTAAAAAAGGATTGTTATATTTTAATGACTCTGAAAATTCTTAGATAACTAAGAAATTAGAAACATTTTATTATAACAATCCTTTTATTGCTTAATTTATAAAATTTTCATTTATTAATTTTTATAATATTTAATAATTTTTTATTAAAATTTATAAATTAATTTTCTATTTAATTATTTTTCACTTCTAGGTAAATCTCCTATAGTACAAATACGTCCATTTCTTCTTCCAATATCATCAATAATCTCATCATTTTTACTTTCATCTTTTGTAATTCCACAAGCACTTTTAGCTATATTTTGAAGATGTTTCCAATCTGTAAATGAACGAGCCATTACTGTAGAAGCTTCTTGGTTTCCTCCACCATGAAGAGCCATTGCTGTCCAGTTAGAACCTCTAACCATATGCTCTATGAAACGAACTGCTCTTAATCTATCAAAAGAATCATATTCTGGATTTCCAGGATTAAAAGCTCTCCTACAAATTTCTCCAATTTCTGGTGAACGCATATCAAATTCTGAAGGAGCTGTTTCTCCAAATCCAGCAATAATGTCTCTAGCATAACGAACAGCATCAAAAGGCATTTTTGTACAAGTATATTTACATGTATGAGATAATAATGGATTAGGTATCCAGAAACCACTTGGATGCTTAAAACCTTCTACTCCTGAAGCTATCGATAGAGCATATACAGTTTCTGCTACCATAGCCATCTCTGTAAGTTTTGTTTTTATATGTCCTGCCTTTTGAACTCCTACCATTTCTGTTATTAAACTAGCTGCTCCACAAAGAGCTGAACATCCACCAGCTTTACATCCACCAGCTGTTAGACGGTGAACAGCTGTAAAATAACTTAGAAGACGACCAACATACTTAGTTTCTCCACACATAAATACTCTTTCATTAGGTACAAATACTTTATCAAAATAAACCATTGCTTGATGGTCAGCGTATTTTTTACCTAAATCTATACCTTCTATATCTCCTCCTACTTCAAAGAATCTTTTATCTTGAGGTGTACGTCCTAAAACAAAAGTGATATTTGGAGAATCAGCTGGTATAGCACATGCTAAAGCAAAATCTTTATCTTCTGGTTGCATAGCTGTTGTAGGTACTATAATAATTTCATGAGCAAATAAAATACCTGTTTGATTACATTTGTATCCACTAATTACAATACCATCATCTCTTATTTCATCAATGTGAACATAAGAATCTCTATCTGGTTGTTTATGTGGTGGTAAAGTTCTTAATCCTTTTACATCAGTAACTGTAACTGTACAAGTTAAATCATTTTTTTGAACATAATCTAAAAATTTCATAAACCTATCAAAATAATTAGTTCCTAAATCTTGATCCATATCATAAGTACATGGTCCTAAACCAGCAAAAGCTTCTGACCCTGTACAACGATGAGTACAACATCCTATAACTTCAGCTAAAGCTCTAGCTGCTCTTGTTTTTCTATTAGCATCTTCTGGAGAACCTAAAGGTGCATTGTAAATACTAACATCTTCTCCATTTAAATGAGATTTAACTGTTATTAATTCTTTCCAATTAGGATTACTTTGTAATTCATATACTTTAGATATTGCATTAAAGCTAGCAGATAATACAGGATATGTAGTCAAGTCTTCTATTTTTTTTCCTAAAAACCAAACATTCATAGGTTTTCTTGCTCTGATACTATTTTGATATTCTTCTCTTGTCATTAGTCCCATAATCATACCTCCTTTTAATCCAATTAACTAATATATATTTTTACATATTTTGACGTTAAAAAAGAACTAAAAGTTTTATTATCAGCATAATAATTTTATATTGAAACATTTAAATTTTATCATATTGAGGAAATAATATGTTATAAATCCTCTTCCTCTTTTCCTAATCTTTTTCTTTCATACATTCTTCCCATATAAAAAGCTATAATCCCAACTCCTATAGCAGTTTGAAGACAGAAAAATAAACTCTCTACTTCTCCAGGTAGCTCTCCACCTATTGCTTTTTCTAAAATTGGAGTAAACCATGGTTCATATTCATTATTTATATTTTCTATCATTATACTACCTGCATTATCAGAACCACCAAATTCTGCATTTTTTAAAATGAAAATGGGAGAGAATACTATTAATATTACTATGATTAATAAAGTTATTACTATTTTTTTATCTTTTTTCATAAACTTCTCCTTTAAAATCCTATATTCTTTAATTCTTTTCTAGCATAGTTTTCAAGTCCAATTATAATAATAACTGTTAATATTCCCTCTATAATAGCAAGAGGTAATTGAGTTGGAGCAAATACTCCTAAAAATTTTATACTTGAAACTAAAAATCCCCCCTCTGTTGATGGAAATGCTAATCCTAATTGCAAACTTGTTACACAATAAGTTATTAAATCTCCTAACATAGCTCCAAAAAATATTGCTATTCTTTTATTAATTTTTAATTTTAATAATAATTTATAAACAACAAAAGTTACTATAGGTCCTACTATACACATAGAAAATATATTAGCTCCTAAAGAAGTAAGTCCCCCATGGGCTAAAAGTATAGCTTGAAATAATAAAACTATTGTTCCCAACACACTTACTGCCAATGGTCCAAATAATATTGCACCTAAACCTACTCCTGTCATATGAGAACAACTTCCTGTTACAGATGGAATTTTTAAAGATGAAATTACAAATATAAAAGCTCCTGACATAGCTATTAAAGTTATATTTTTTCTATTAGCTTCTATATTTTTTCCTAATCTTTTAGTTCCTAAATATAAAAATGGAATTGAAATAATACCCCAAATTATACAAAAGTTTAATGGTAAATACCCCTCCATTATATGCATTCCATAAGAATTTAAAGATATACAAAACATTAACAAACATATTATGAGAACATTTTTATCTCTCTTCACTTTTTCCTCCTAAAATATTTTTTATTTCTTTCATAGTTTTTGGAAACTTATTTTCTTTTAATAACCCTTTTAGTTGTAACTCTTCTGCCATTTCATATAATATAGGTTTTCTTAAATCAAGTTTTTGTAAAATTTCCTGATTTCTAAATATTTTTTCTGGAATGTCACTAGCAATTACTCTTCCATCTAAAAAAACTATTATTCTATCAGTAAATTTATAAGCAAAATCTATATCATGAGTTGAAATAATGAGAGTTTTCCCCTCTCTATTTAATTCCTCTAAAGTAATTTCTAATTCTTTAATACTTTTTTGGTCTAACTCTGAGGTAGGTTCATCAAAAATAATAATTTCAGGTTCCATTACCACAATGCCAGCTATAGTTAATCTTTTTTTCTCACCTCCACTTAAATAATGTGGTGGTGTCTTTAAATATTTTTCTAAATTGAATTTTTTCCCTATCTCTATTACCTTTTTTTCTACTTTAGAATTTTCTTCACCTATATTTAAAAGTCCAAAAGCTAATTCGTCAAATACTGTTGTCCCTATTATTTGACTATCAGAATTTTGAAAAACAATCCCTATATTTTTTCTTAAAAAATTTATATCTTTTTTATTTTTTTCTATTTTTTTACCTTTAAAAAAAATCTCTCCACTATCTGCTATATATACACCATTTATATTTTTAAAAAAAGTTGTCTTTCCAGAACCATTATTCCCAAGTATCGCTACTTTTTCTCCTTGAAAAATTTCTAAAGATATTCCATCTAATACTTTTTTATTTTCTTCATAGGAATATGTCAAATTTTCTGTTTTTAAAATTATTTTTTTCATCAATTCCACCTATTTTTTTCAAAAATAAATACTAAAATTAAAAATACTATAGACAATAGCATATTAAAAAATATTTTTTTCTGAAATTTTTCCTTTTTTTCAAAAAATATCAATTTTCCATTATAATTTCTTGCTTCCATTGCCTCATAAAAAGCCATACTCTTTCTAAAAGAAATAAAAAAAATATTAGAAATTATTTTTCCAAAAGAGTTTAAAGATAAATTATAATTTATAAAACCAAGTCTTGATTCCATAGCTACTCTCATTTCATAATAAGTATTTAATAATATAAAAATATATCTATAAGTTAAATACATTATTTCTATTATAATATTTGGTATTTTTATTTTTCTTAAAACTTTTATTATTTCTTCAATAGAAGTTGAATATATAAGCATATACATTGAACTAATGCCACTTATGACTCTAAAAAAGATTTCAGTACTTTCATATAATTTTTCTTTTGTAAAATATATATAATTATTAAGAAAATAAAAATTATAATCTCCTATTTTATATTTTGAGATATTAATATTTATAACAATTATTGTAAAAATTAAAAATAAAAAGGGAATTTTCCAAGAATCTATATATCGTTTTATAGGAATTTTTCCAAGATATATTGTTATATAATTGGTAATTAAAAATATAAAAAGTGATACTAGAATATTATTTAAACCAACAGATAAAAATATTAATATTATTGGATAAAAAACTTTTAAGTATGAATTCCAATCTCTTATTTGAGATTTATAACTATAATATTCAAAATATTTTTCTCTTTTATCTACAGAATAATTATTTTTTCTTTTTAATATAAAATATAGAAAAAATATTGTAAAAAATATTATTAATAACTTCATTTTTCTCCTAAAAAAAAGCACACAATTCAAAAGAATTGTGTGCACTAAAAAATCATACTAATTATTCACAGTATGCTCTCCTATATTTCCCCACCCAAAAATATAGTTTCTATTATGCGACCTGACTTATATAATTTCTTATAATCACAGTAAGGGTAAGCCTGTATCAGATTTTCACTGATTTCCACATTCTAAAGTTTTTATTATAATCTATTATTTTTTATTAGATTTTCTCCAAATTTTCATTTTTTCAGCTTCTCTTATTAACTCTTCTCTAAATTCTGGATGAGCTATATTGATTAAAGCTTCTGCTCTTTGCCAAGTAGTTTTTCCTTTTAAATTAGCTTTTCCATACTCTGTTACAACAAAATGAGTATTTGCTCTTGTATCTGTTACTATTGTTCCTTCTGTTAAAGTAGGACGAATTCTTGATTGTAATTTTCCATCTTTTGTTTTAAATGATGAAGAACAACAAATGAAACTTTTTCCTCCTTTTGATAAGTAAGCTCCCATAACAAAGTCTAATTGTCCTCCAGCTCCACTTATATGTTTTACTCCAGAAGATTCAGCATTTACTTGTCCAAATAAGTCTAAATCTACAGCATTATTGATAGATATAAAGTTATCTATTTGAGATACAACTCTTACATCATTTACATAATCTACTGGAGCTGCCATAATTTCTGGGTTATCATTTAGATAATCATATAAATCTTGTCCACCAGCTGCGAAAGCAAATGTTTGTCTATATCTGTCTATTGTTTTTTTAGAACCTGTTATTTTTCCAGCTTTTGCCATTTCAACAAAAGAGTCAACATACATTTCTGAGTGAACTCCTAAGTCTTTTAAATCTGATTTAGCTATTAATGAACCAACAGCTGTAGGCATTCCACCAATACCTAATTGAATACAACAACCATCTTGTAACTCTTCAACTATTAATTTTGCAACAGCATTATCTACATCTGTAGCTTCTCCTGGTCCTGGTAATATTGAAACATTAGGATTATCTCCTTCTACTATCATATCAACTTGTGATATATGAATTGCATGCTCATATCCACCATGACAAACTGGTAAATTTTTATTTACTTCCACTATAACAACTTTAGCAGTTTCACAAACTGCCATTGAATGGCTTGGACTTACACTAAAGTTAAAATATCCAAATTTATCCATTGGAGCAACTTGTAATATTGCAACATCTATTTTTTGGAATCCTTGTCTATAGAATCCTGGTACTTCAGAATATCTAATTGGAGAATAAAAAGCTTTTCCTTCTCCTACTCTTCTTCTTTCAATTCCACTTGCGTGCCAAGTATTCCATGTAAAATGATTTTCTCCACCTTCAACCTTAAATATTTCAGGTTGTTTTAATAAAACTCCTCCAAAAATATTTACATCTTCTACTTCCATTATTCTTTTAGCAAAAGCTCTATCTACTGCATCTGTAGTTGTTCCACACCAACCATAATCTACAAAATCTCCAGATTTTATAACTTTTGCTGCTTCTTCAGCTGATACTAATTTACTTTTATATTCATTTTCAAAACTTGGTAACAAAGTAATGCCCCCCTTTTTATCTTTGATATTTTTATTTTATCACAAAAGACTTAACAATACAAGTAGACATATTTCACTTATTAAAAATGTTCTTCTAGTTTTTTTCTAAACTCTTGTGAATTTAATGGTATTTCAATTTCTTTCTTTTCCCAAGAAGAAAGATAAGCACCATTTATTATATATAAAGATTTTAAAGCATCTTTTGGGGTACATAATATTTTTTTATTATTTTCTAAAGCTTCTATAAAATTATTTACAATTCCTGCCTGTTGAATTCTATTATCACTATCATCAAAATATAGTTTAGTTTCTGTATAAGGAATTTTTCCAAATAATTCTTTTGTAGTTTTAGAATATTCTCTTTCATCTATTTCTAATTTTTTAAAAATTAATTCAGAATCATTATTTAAAATTATCTGTCCTTTACTTCCACTTATCTCCAATCTATTTGTTCCTGGAAATTCTCTAGAAGAGGCTATAAATTGTCCTGTAGCACCATTTTCAAATTCTAATTGAATTATTACATCATTTTCTACTTCTATATTTCTTTCTTTTCCACAATAACAAAATCCATTAACTTTGACAATATTTGGTGATATCCAAACTAATAAATCCAATTGATGAGAAGCTTGTGTCATTAAAAGTCCTCCCCCTTCTCCTTTATAACTTCCTCTCCAAGAACCAGAGTCATGATAAGCCTGTGTTCTATAAAGATTAGTTATAATCCAACAAACTCTTTTAATTTCTCCTACTTCTCCATTTTCTATTAATTCTTTTATTTTATTAAATGCTTTACTTGTTCTTCTACAATAAAGAACTCCACTTTTTATATTTTCTTTTTTATCTAATAATTTTATAAGTGTTTCAACCTCATCAGAATACACTCCAATAGGTTTTTCTATTAATGGATGAATATTTTTTTCTACTGCTTTTATTGCCATGTTAGGATGTAAAAAATGTGGAGTACAAATCATTACCATATCTATTAAACCACTATCTAACATTTTTTCATAATCTGTAAATAAAGTAACATTCTCAAGAGAATATTTCTCACATATATTTTTCATATGCACTTCATTCCTACTTGAAAAAGCGGCTATTTTACAATTTGTTATTTTATTTTCAACTATTAATTTTATGTATTCCTCTGCTATTGACCCTATTCCTGCTATTCCTATTCTAACCATAGTTTTCCTTTCATATTTTTAACTCAGATTAAATATTTTTACATTATAACATATTTTTATCTCTAAATAAAAATTTTATTTTAATTTTTTTTACTTATTATATTTAATCTAAATTTCTATTATTAAATATTTTATGTTATACTATATTATAATAATAAGTTATAGAGGTGAATTTTTTATGCTAAAAACTAAAACTATTGTCCTTGATAATAAGGAAAATATTGTTTACAGAGAATATGGAACTGGTAATGAAATATTAATCTTCATTCATGGAAACATTTGTTCTGGAATATTTTTTGAGCCTTTTTTAAATTATTTTAACAAAAATAAATATAGAATCTTAATACCTGATTTAAGAGGTTTTGGAGAAAGTAGTTATTTAACTAAAATTAATAGTATTTCTGATTTTTCAGATGATTTAAATGATTTTTTTTCTAAATTAAATATAAATAATTTTACTTTACTTGGCTGGTCAGCTGGTGGACCTATATGTATGAATTATTCTGCCTCTTATCCTATGAAAGTTAAAAGTTTAATACTCATTAATAGTGTTGGAGTTAATGGTTATCCTATGTATGATGAAAATGGAAAAAAATATATATCAGTTAAAGAAATTAGTCAAGAAAAATCTCAAGTTCTACCTGTTCTAAATGCTATTAAAAATCAAGATAAATTATTTATAAAAAATTTATGGAATAATGTAATATATATTTATAAAAAACCTAATTGTCAACAATCTGAAATAGAAGCCTTAGCTTCTTTAAAACAAAGAAATCTTCCAGAAGTATATCTTGCTTTATCTAATTTTAATATGACTTCTACCTTATTTCCTAATATTCCATCTTTAATTATATTTGGAGATAGTGATTCTATCATTAAAAAAGAAGATATTTTTCTTACTGCTAAATATCTAAATACAGATTATATAATAAAAATTTTAAATTGTGGCCATTCTCCTTTTCTAGATTCTCCTAATGAACTTTTTAAATATATAGATAATTTTATTAATAAATTTTAAATAAAAAATTATTGTTTTATATCTAATAAAAAAAGAAGTTATAATATTTCAATAACTTCTTTTTTATTCTTTACTTATCTAATAAATATAATTCTATAATATTAACCATATGGTCTCTTAATCTTCTGTAATAGTTTAACATATCCATATAACCAATACTTTGTGATACAGAAATTCCTAATTTAGAAACATTTTGTAAATGTACATCCCTTGATTTTCTAAACTCTTTTAAAATTTCATTTGCTTTTTCATTAGCAATAGCAAATTTAGTTTTATTTTTAGATATATATCCTTCATTTATTAAATTATATAGCTCTACTATTCCTTTATTTAAAGTTTTTAACCTAATTCTTTCATTTTCTGTAAGCTTTATTTCTGAATCAGCAAATCTATTTAAAACTTTACCAATTCTTACTCCATAGTCACTTATAGTTTCATATTCATCACAAATTTCTATATTCTTTCTAGTGTCATCTTTCATTTCATCATTTATTTCAGAAGTTAATACTAGATAGTTAATATCAGTTATCTCTTTTTGATATAAATCCATTCTCTCTTCAATAACTTGTAATTTTTCTAATTTTTCTTCTGATAAAAATCTTTGTTTATTAGTATCAAAGAAATCTGTTAATATTTTTAACATCTCATTTATTTCAGAATGCATATTTAAAACTTCTTGTCTAGATTGATCTATAACAACTGATGGAGTTTTTAACATTAATTTATCTAATTGAGTTACTTTCTTTTCTACATCTCCACCATCATCTTTAACTATCTTACATAGAAACTTAGCTAACTGTCCAATAAATGGGGTAAATAATATAACGTTTATTACATTAAACATTGTATGAGCTGTTGCAATTCCCAATGTTAAATTAGAATTAGGATTTACTAAAAAGTCTAAGAATCTTAAATAATAAGGAAATATAGTAATAGCCCAACAAACACCTACTATATTAATTATAGAATGGGCATAAGCTGCTCTTTTTGCATTAGAATTAGCACTAAGAGAAGCTAAAAAAGCTGTAATAGTTGTTCCTACATTTTCTCCTAATACTAATGCTACAGCTGTTGGATAATTTATTAAACCTTGAACAGCTAAAGTAATAGTTATCCCTAAAGTTGCTGATGATGATTGAACTATTGCTGTTATTAAAGCTCCTACTATAGCTGCCTTAAAAGCTCCAAAATATGAATCAGCATTAAATAAACTAAATAAACTTACAAATTCTGGCATACTTCTAATTGGTTTTAATCCATTACTCATTAACTCCAATCCAAAGAAAATTAACCCTAATCCCATTATTGTTAAAGCTCTTGTTTTCCATTTTTCACTTTTAGAAAACATATGAAATATAGCTGCTGCTCCAGCCATTGGTAGTCCATATTTTCCAATATTTAAAACAAGAATCCACCCTGTAATAGTAGTACCTATATTAGCTCCCAAAATTAACCCTAAAGCTTGTTGTAATGTTAATAAAGAAGCATTAACAAATCCTATTGCCATTACAGTACTTACTGATGATGATTGAACAAGCATTGTTACAAACATACCAACAGCTACAGCCAAAAATCTATTGGTTGTTAAAACTGTTAATATTTTTTTTAGCTTTTTACCAGCAATTTTTTGCATTCCACTAGACATATTATCCATTCCATATAGAAATAGACCAAGTCCACCTACAACTTTCATTACAATTTCTAAATACATTTTTCCTCCCAAGTTATTTTTTTGTATTTATTTTAATTTTTATTAGAAATGATATTATATGATTAATTTTTTATTTTATCCTTTTAACTCTTTTATATTTTCTAAAATTTTATCATATTTATCTTGATATTCTTTTTGAATTCTTCTATCTCTTTCTAAAATATGTGCAGGTGCTTTTGATGTAAATTTCTCATTTGATAATTTAGCATTTATTTTCTCTAATTCTTTAGAAACTTTTTCTAATTGAGCTTCTAGTTTTTTAACCTCAGCCTCAATATCTAAAAGTCCTGTAAGTACCATATAAACTTCTGAATCTTTTGCTACTCTAAATCCACTTTGAGTAGGTTTTTCTATATCTTTTCCATATACAATTTCTTCTAAATTACAAAGTTTTGTTATAAATTTATAATTTTCTTTTATTATATTTAATTCATTTTCATTTGATGTTTTTATAACAACTTTAGCAAATTTAGCTGGTGAAATTCCTGCTTCTGCTCTTATATTTCTTAATGAAGATACTATTTCTTGAATATATTCAAAAGCTTTATCTACATTTTCATCAACTAATTTATCATCACATACTGGATATTTTTCTAACATAACAGTTTCTCCAGATGTTTTTATTATTTGCCAAATTTCTTCTGTTAAGAATGGCATAAATGGATGTAATAATCTCATTCCAGCTTCTAATATTGTCCATAATACATATTGAGCTGTTGTTTTAGAATCTTCATCTTCAGAATTATATAATCTTATTTTAGCTAATTCAACATACCAGTCACAGAAATCTCCTCTTAAGAATTCATATACTGATTTTGCTGCTTCATCTAATTGGAATTTATCTAATTCTATTGCTACATTTCTACTTGTTTCATTTAATCTTGAGAATATCCACTTATCAACTAATTCATATTTTAATTTAGATTTATCCACTTTTGTTACATCAAATCCATCTAAATTCATTATAACAAATCTTGATACATTCCAAATTTTATTAGCAAAGTTTCTTCCCATCTCTAATAATTTTTCAGAGAAATGAACGTCTTGTCCTTGAGATGTATTATAAAGCATTGTAAATCTTATAGCATCAGCTCCGTATTTTTCTATTAAATCTAATGGGTCTGGTGAATTTCCTAAAGATTTAGACATTTTTCTTCCAATTTCATCTCTAACTATTCCATGTAAATATACATTGTGGAATGGTTTATCTCCTTGAGTATATTCTCCAAACATTATCATTCTAGCAACCCAGAAGAATAATATATCTGCCCCTGTTACTAGAGTTGATGTTGGATAGAACATCTCTAATTCTTTTGTTTTTTCTGGCCAACCTAAAGTTGAGAAAGGCCATAATGCTGATGAGAACCATGTATCTAAAACATCTTTTTCTTGTTCTAATACAACTTCTTTTCCATAAAACTCTTTTGCTTGAGCATAAGCTTCTTCTTCTGTATGAGCTACAAATATTTTTTTATCTGGTCCATACCAAGCTGGTATTCTATGTCCCCACCAAATTTGTCTAGAGATACACCAATCTCTAATATTTTCTAACCAGTTGTAGTAAACTTTTTCCCATCTCTTAGGCATAATTTTTACTTCACCATTTCTTACAACTTCAAGAGCTTTTTCAGCTAATGGTTTCATTTTTACAAACCATTGATTTGATACTCTAGGTTCTATAGCTGTATGACATCTATAACAAGTTCCTACATTATGAGAATATGGTTCAAATTTTACTAAGTAACCTTGCTCTTTTAAATCTTCTCCAATAACTTTTCTTGCTTCAAATCTATCTAATCCAGAATATTTTCCATATCCTTCTATTATTTTTGCATCATTAGTAAATACATTAATTATTGGTAAATTAAATTTATTTCCTATTGCAAAGTCATTAGGGTCATGAGCTGGAGTTATTTTTAAAGCTCCTGTTCCAAATTCCATATCAACATATTTATCAGCAATGATTTCAATTTCTCTTCCCACTAATGGAAGGATTGCTTTTTTTCCAACAAATTTTTTATATCTTTCATCATCAGGATGAACAGCAATAGCAACGTCTCCAAGCATTGTTTCTGGTCTAGTTGTAGCAACTATTAAATATTCATCAGTATCTTTTATTGGATATTTAATATGCCAGAATCCACCAGCTTGGTCTTCAAATTCTACCTCATCATCAGCTAAAGCTGTACCACATCTTGGACACCAATTTACCATATATTCACCCTGATAAATTAGTCCATCATTATATAATTTTACAAATATATCTCTTACAGCTTTAGAAAGTCCCTCATCCATTGTAAATCTTTCTCTGTCCCAATCAAGTGAAGCTCCTAATTTTCTTAATTGAGAAGTTATTATTCCTCCATGTTTTTCTTTCCATCTCCATGTTTCTTCAATGAATTTCTCTCTTCCTAAATCTTCTTTTTTTAATCCCTCTTCAGCTAATTTCTTTTCAACTTTATTTTGAGTAGCTATTCCTGCATGGTCCATTCCAGGCATCCATAAAGTATTGAATCCTGACATTCTCTTATATCTTATTAAAGTGTCTTGAATACTATTATTTAAGATATGTCCCATGTGTAATATTCCTGTTACATTTGGTGGAGGAATCATTATTGAATAACTTTCTTTTCCTTCATCCATTGTAGCTGCAAAATATTTTGATTCTTCCCAGTGTTTATACCATTTTTTCTCTATTTCACTAGGAGAATATATTTTTTCTAACTCCTTCATTGAAACTTTGCCTCCTATATTTTAAAATTTTAATTTATTTATTCTTTTGTAGTTTCTTCTTCTGTATGTGGATTATATTCTTCTATAATTTCACCAATAAAATCTAATATTTCTTGTTTTCCACTATTTTTTAATGAAGAATGGAAAAATACATCTTCATTTGAAAATTCTAATTTTGTTCTAATATCTTTAAGACATTTAAATTTTTCATTATTAGATACCTTATCCATTTTAGTAAAAATGATTTTATAAGGGATATTGAAGTGTTCTAGCCACTCCAACATCTCTATATCTTCACCACTAGGTACTCTTCTTATATCTAAAAGCACAAAAACAAGTTTTTTTCTATTACTTGCTAAATATCTTTCCATTGTTTGTCCCCATTCAGCCTTCATAGCTTTTGGAACTTTTGCAAAACCATAACCAGGTAAATCTACAAAAAACACATCTCTATTAATTAAAAAATAATTTATAAGTTGTGTTCTTCCTGGAGTTTTACTTGTTCTAGCAAGTTTATTTCTTCCAGTTATACTGTTTATTAAAGAAGATTTTCCTACATTTGACCTACCTACAAAGGCAAACTCTATATTTCCAATCTCTTCTGGATAATCTTTTTCATATACAGCTGACTTTACAAATTCTGCTTGTTTAATTATCATCTTTTCTCCTATAATAATCACTAGTTTTGTTTAAAAACTAACTTCTCAACATCATCATAAGTTTTAGCATAATGAATTGTAATATCTTTTTTGACTTCTGCTGGAATTTCATCAGCATCCACTCTATTGTCTTCTGGTAATATTACTTCTCTTATGCCAGCTCTATAAGCCCCTATAACTTTTTCCTTAACTCCTCCTATAGCTAACACTTCTCCTGTTATAGTAATTTCTCCTGTCATAGCTATATCTTGTCTTATTTCTCTACCTGTTAAAACTGATAATATTGCTGTAGTAATAGTAATCCCTGCTGATGGTCCATCTTTTGGAGTAGCTCCTTCTGGGAAATGTAAATGAATATTTTTATTTTCTAAGAAATCTTTTTCATCAATATTATATTTTTTAAAATTAGATTTTACATAAGTAAATGCAACTTCTCCAGATTCTTTCATTACATTTCCTAAAGTTCCTGTTAAACTTAATTGTCCTTTTCCAGGTATTAATACTCCTTGAACCTCTAATGTAACTCCACCTACTGAAGTCCAAGCAAGTCCATTAACTATTCCTACTTTATACTCTTTTTCTTTTAATTTTTCAGGTCTAAATTTAGGTTTTCCTAAATATTTTTCAAGATTATTTATATTAATAGTTAATTTATCAATTTTTTCTTTAACTACTTTTCTAGCAATTTTTCTATATAATGAGTTTATTTCTCTTTTTAAATTTCTTACTCCAGCTTCTCTTGTATATTCATTTATAATTTTTAATATAACTTTATCTGAAATAGAAATTTTTATATCTTTTAATCCATTTTCTTCTTGAATTTGTTTAATTAAATATTTTTGAGCTATATGTAATTTTTCATATTCTGTATATGAAGAAAGATGAATTATCTCCATTCTATCAATTAATGGACCAGGTATATTTCTTAAATCATTAGCTGTTCCTAAGAAAAATACTTCTGATAAATCAAATGGCACATCTACATAGTGGTCTTCAAAATGGATATTTTGCTCAGGGTCTAATACCTCTAACATTGCTGAAGCTGGGTCTCCTTTAAAATCACTTGCCATTTTATCTAGCTCATCTAATAAAATAAATGGATTTTTAGTTCCAGCTAATTTCATAGCTTTCATTATTCTTCCTGGCATAGAACCAATATATGTTCTTCTATGCCCTCTTATTTCAGCTTCATCTCTAACTCCACCTAAAGAAACCCTTACAAATTTTCTTCCCATAGCTTCAGCTATTGATTTAGCTATTGATGTTTTTCCTACTCCTGGAGGTCCAACAAGACAAATTATTGTTCCTCTCATTTTTGGATTTAATTGTTTTACAGCTAAATAATCTAGTATTCTATCTTTTACTTCTTTTAAACCATAGTGGTCTCTATCTAATATTTCAGCAGCTTTTTCTATATCTAAAATATCTTTTGTCATTTTTTTCCATGGTAAATCTAAAAGAACATCTATATAGTTTCTTGAAACAGAAGCTTCAGCTGAAAAAGCTGGCATTTTACTCATTTTCTTTAATTCTTCATCAATTTTTTTCTTTACTTCAGCTGGTAATTTAGCCTTTTCAATTTTTTCTTTTAAATCAGAATTTTCTTCTTCTGGAGTATAATCATGAATCTCATCTTTCATAGCATTTATTTTTTCTCTTATATAATATGCCTTTTGAGCTTCATTCATTTTATTTCTTACTTTATCTTCTACTTTTTTCTCAATTTCATTAATTTCAATCTCTTTTGATAATATATCAAGAATTAAATATCCTCTTTCTTTTGTATCAAAGCTTTCTAATATTCTTTGTTTTTCTTGATTATCTATATAAAGATTATTAGCTATAATATCTAATGCTCCATTGATATCTTTTGTAGATTTTAAATTGATTAAAAGTTCTGGTAAAACTTTTCCACCTAATTTACTATATCTTTCAAAATATTCTAAAACTTTTCTATACACAGCAGTTGTTTCTTTATTTTCTGTGTTTACACATTCTATTATTGAGTATTCAGCTTCATATTCTCCATCAACTTCTCTAGGATTTATAATTGTTACTCTGTTTTCAGCTTCTACTAATAATTTTATTGTATTATTTGGCATCTTTACAGTTTGTAATATGTTAACTATTACTCCTATATCATAGACATCCTTTGGTAATTCTGGATTTTCTACTAAAGAATCTTTTTGCATACCAAATAACATTTTACTATCTTCATTGTCCATAACTCTTTCAAGAGTTTTTATACTTTTATCTCTTCCAACATATACAGGAGTTACTACTCCAGGGAAGATAACTAAATCTCTAGTGGGTAAAAACGGTAATTTATTGTTCAATAGTTTCTCCTCCTCTTTTTATAATTTTTACTTTTTGATAGTCATCAAGGCTATCTACATCAACAATAACTTTTTCTACATCTTTCATAGATGGTATCTCAAACATAAGTTCCATCATAGTATTTTCTAATATAGCTCTAAGCCCTCTAGCTCCTATTTTTCTAGCTAAAGCTCTTTTTGCTACCTCTCTTAAAGCTTCTTCTGTTATTTCTAACTGAATATTTTCCATTTCAAAGAATTTCTTATATTGTTTTACTATGGCATTTTTTGGTTCCACTAATATTTTTAATAAAATATCTTCACTTAAGTTTTCTAAAGTTGTAATAAGTGGTAATCTTCCTACTAATTCAGGTATAATTCCTCTTTTTACTAAATCTTCTGGAGTTACTTTTGCAAATACTTTTCCCTCTTCTCCAGCTTTTTTTTTACTTACATCTCCACCAAATCCCATATTTTTATTTAAAGTTCTCTTATTGATAACTTTTTCTAATCCTTCAAAAGCTCCACCAACTATAAATAAAATATTTTTAGTATCTATTTCTATAAGTGGTTGGTTTGGATGTTTTCTTCCACCTTGTGGAGGTACTTGAGCCTTTGTTCCCTCAATTATTTTCAAAAGAGCTTGTTGTACTCCCTCTCCTGAAACATCTCTTGTTATTGAAACATTTTCAGATTTTCTTGCTATCTTATCTATTTCATCTATAAAAACTATTCCTTTTTCTGCTGCTTCTACATTATAATCAGCTGCTTGTAAAAGTCTTACTAAAACATTTTCTACATCATCTCCAACATATCCAGCTTCTGTAAGTGTAGTGGCATCAGCTATAGCAAAAGGTAAATTTAATATTTTAGCCAAAGTTTGAGCCATTAAAGTTTTTCCAGAACCTGTAGGTCCTATTATTAATACATTAGATTTTTGTAATTCTATGTCTTTTGAATTATTTTCTTCTAAGTTTTTTATTCTTTTATAGTGATTATATACAGCAACAGATAAAACTTTTTTAGTTTCCTCTTGTCCAATTACATATTCATCTAATTTAGCTTTTATCTCTTTTGGGGTAAGTATCTCTGTTTTAGTAACATTGTTAGTTTTTACATCTTCTAAATCTATATCATCTTCTGGATATAATATATCATAACAAGTTTCTATACAATTATCACAAATATATACTCCATCTTTACCTGAGAAAAGTTCATTAACTTCACTTTGAGGTCTTCCACAAAAAGAGCAAACAGGTTTTTTATCCATTATATCACCTCTTTCTCCTAATCTCTACTAGTAAATACCTTATCAATAATTCCATATTCTAAAGCTTCAGAAGCTGTCATAAAATTATCTCTTTCAGTATCTTTAAGTATTTCTTCCTTTGTTTTTCCACAATTTTTAGCTAAAATTTCACTTAATTTATCTTTTATTTTTAATATCTCTTTAGCTTGAATTTCTATATCTGTAGCTTGTCCTTGAGCACCACCTAAAGGTTGATGTATCATTACTCTTGAATTTGGAAGTGCATATCTCTTTCCTTTAGCCCCAGCTGATAAAAGAAAAGCTCCCATACTAGCTGCTTGTCCTATACATACAGTCTGTACATCTGGTTTTATATAATTCATTGTATCATATATTGCCATTCCTGAAGTTATAACTCCACCTGGACTATTTATATACATAGTAATATCTTTTTCAGAGTCTTCTGCCTCTAAAAATAATAATTGGGCTACAATAGCATTAGCTACATTATCATTTATCTCTGTTCCTAAAAATATTATTCTATCTTTTAGAAGTCTTGAATATATATCATAAGATCTTTCTCCATAACTTGTATTTTCTATAACTATTGGATTATACATATTTAACCTCCTTTTTATCTTTAGGCAAAAGATAAAAGTATTTTTATCTTTCACTTAAAGGGACATTGGAGATAGTCCAATGTCCTAATAAAATTATTTTGCGTTAGCAACAATGAAATCGATAGCTTTATTTAAGATGATTTCATTTTTTACATTAATTTCAAAGTTTTCAAAGTTTTTATTTTTTACTAACTCTTCTTTTAATGATTCAGCTGTCATTCCATACATTTTAGCTATATCTTCCATTTTGTTGTTAAATTCTTCTTCAGTAGCTTCGATTTTTTCAGTTTCAGCTATTTTATCAAGAATTATATCCATTTTAACTTTGCTTTCGCTCATTGGAGCTAATTGATTAAATATAGCTTCGTGAGTCATTCCTGTCATTGATAAGTAAGATTTTAAATCCATTCCTTGAGCCATTAATTGTTGCTCTAATTCTGCTAATCTTCCTTCAACTTCTCTGTAAACTAAAGATCTAGGTACTTCAAAGTTTGTTCCTTCTACAACTTTCTTTAATAAAGCTGCTCTGTATTGATTTTTAGCATTTTCAGTTTCTCTTTTTTCAACATCTTCTCTTGTTTTTGCTTTCATATCTTCAACAGATTCATATCCTAAAGTTTTAGCAAATTCATCATTTAATTCAGGAACTTTATCAAATTTTATAGCTTTAACTTTTACTTTGAATACAGCAGGTTTTCCAGCTAATTCTTTTGAATGATATTGCTCAGGGAAAGTAACATTAACTTCTCCTTCTTGTCCTATTTCATATCCTACTAATTGGTCTTCAAAAGTATCTATGAAAGAGTGGCTTCCTAACTCTAACATGTGAGTGTCAGCTTTTCCTCCTTCAAATGGAACTCCGTCAATAAATCCTTCAAATGATAATTCTACTGTATCTCCCATTTGAGCTTTGTGTCCAGCTTCATAATCAGTTAAAGTTGATTTTCTTTTTAAGATGTTTTGGATTTCAGTATCTAATCTTTCATCAGTCATTTGGAATTCAACTTTTTCAGCTTCTAATCCTTTATATTGTCCTAATTCAAATTCTGGGAATACATCTACATGTACTATTAATGTAGCTTCTTCTTGAACTTTTAAGCTTCCATTGTATAATGGACTTACAGGTTTTAAGTTTTCATTTTTTATAACTTCACCAAAGAATTTTTTTATGATTTCATCACAAACTTGGTCTTCAGTTTCTTTAGCATATTTAGCTTTGATTTGCTCTAATGGAGCATGTCCTTTTCTGAATCCTGGGATTTCAACATCCTTTTGAGCTTTTGTTAATACAGCTCCTTCAATTGGATTGTACTCTTCTTTAGTTAAAGTCATTGTAACTTCTAAAGCAGATTTTTCTAGTTTTTTAATTTCGTATTTCATTTTTCCTCCTTAGTTTTTTATATAAAACTTTTATATTTGCTTTATACTTTTAATCCTGATATTATACCTATCTTTTCCTTTGATATTTATCTTTTCAGGATAATAAACTATTTTTACTTTTTTATCTAAATCTATATCTTTAATTTCATTTGAAAGATTGAAAGCTATAAATGAAAATTCTTTTCCCTCTTTTTCTAACATTCCATTAAAATGTCTATCTTCAACACCAAATTTTTCTATCCATTTTATTTTTATATTTTCATCTAAAAATAAGGGTTGTAAATTTTCAAGTCCATATGGAGAAAGTTTTTTCATATCTTGAATCAATTCTTCGTCTATAGAAGTTACTGATAATTTCATATCCACTTCTATAATTTTTTCTTCTTTCTCCTTATCTATCTTTTCAATCTCTTTTGAAAACATCTCTTCTATTTCTGGTAAATCTTCTGTTCTAGCTATAAATCCTGCTGCTAAATCATGACCACCATATCTTACTAATTTTTCTTTTATCTTTGTAAATATATTAAAAATATTTATCCCTGCTACACTTCTACATGAAGCTTTTCCAACTCCATTTCCTGTAGCAATCAAAATAACTGGTAATCTATATTTTATCGAAAGTCTTGATGAAACTACTCCAATTACACCTGGATGCCATTCTTCTGAAGTTAAAAAGATATATTTTAAATTCTTATAATCAGATTTTTGCTTTAAAAACTCTATTGCTTCATCATAGATTTTTTTCTCTAATTTTCTTCTAATCTTATTCATCTTTTTCATTTCTTCAATGATATTATATATTTTAAATTCGTCTTCTTCTATAAAAAAGTCAGCTCCTACTTTTGACACTCCTATTCTTCCTAAAGAATTTATAAGTGGAGATATAAAATAACTTACATCTGTAGTAGTAATATTTTTATTTTGGAATTTAAGATATTTTAAAAGATAAATAAGTCCTTTTACTTTGGTATTTTTAAGATTTTTTAATCCATTACTTATTATTATTCTATTTTCATCTATCATAGGAACAACATCAGCTACTGTCCCTATCATAACTATATCTAAATACTTATATAATATATCTTCAGATTTGCCTAATTTTATTAGTAGAGCTTGTGCTAATTTTAAAGCTACTCCTGCTCCTGAAAGGTACTTAAACTTATAATTTTCACTTAATTTTGGATTTATCATTATGTATTCTTCATCAAACTTATCCTTTACAGATTTATGATGGTCTGTAACAATGATATCTATTCCAATACTCTTAGCATATCTTATATCGTCAATGGAATTAGCTCCTGTATCTACAGTAATAACCAATTTTCCATCTCTTTTTCTCATATAATCAGCTGTTTTTTTATCAAAACCATAAGTTTCTTCCATACGACTAGGAATATAATAACCTGTATCTATTCCTACTTCTCTAAATACTCTCACTAGGAAAGAGGCTGCACTTATTCCGTCTACATCATAATCTCCATAAATATATACTTTTTCATTTCTATTCTTTTTTTCTATGATTTTTTCAACAGCTTCTTCCATTTTTTCAAAATCAAATGGGTTTCTAAGTAATGACATACTTGAATCAATAAATTTTTCTACTTCGTTTTTTTCTGAAATTTTCTTATTTAACAAAAGTTTGGTTAAAATTTTTGATGTTTTCCACTCTCTTGATTTTTCTTCTATGATAGAATCTGATACTTCACTTAACTTCCATATCATCATCTATCATTCCTATTCCTGTTGAATTTTCAAATCATCTAATAACTTTGAAATTTTAACAGCATATTCTATTGAATCATCTATTTTTACTCTAACTTCTGGTACATATCTTAAGGCTAATTCTTCTGATATTTTTTTTCTTAAAAATCCCTTTATTTCATTAAGTCCTTCTTCAACCTTTGCTTTATTTACTTCGCTATTTTCATTTGAATATATAGTAAAATATAAATCAGCAAACTTTAAATCTTCTGTTACTCTAACTTTTACTAAAGAAACTAATCCTTTTACTTTTGGGTTTTTTACATCCTCTAGTAAAGTTTTTGATATAACTCTTAGTACTTCTTTTTCTATTGCTGCTAATCTTTGTTTTCTCATGGTTATCATCTCCTTTACTAGGCTTTCATTACTTAGTTAAAGTTCTTTTTACTTCAACCATGTCAAAGGCTTCAACTATATCTCCATCTTTGATATCATTAAAGTTTTCTATTCCAAGACCACATTCTTGTCCTGCTACAACCTCTTTTGCATCATCTTTAAATCTCTTAAGTGATGCTAACTTTCCTTCATAAACTATAGTTCCATTTCTTACTATTCTTATATTAGAATCTCTTCTAACTTTTCCGTCTACAACTACACAACCAGCTACATTTCCAACTTTAGCAACTTTAAAGATTTGTTTTATCTCTATTCTTCCTAGATATTGTTCTTTATATTCTGGTTTTAACATTCCTGTTAAAGCTTTTTCAATATCTTCTATAATTTCATAAATAATTGAAGATGTTCTAACTTCTATTCCAGAAGTTTCTGCTTCTTTTATAGCTTTTGTTGTAGGTCTAACATTAAATCCTATTATAATTGCTTGTGATACTTCAGCAAGTTTTATGTCACTTTCTGTAATAGCTCCTGGAGCTGATTGAATAACATTAACAGCTACTTCATTATTATTTAATTTCATTAATGAATCTTTAAGAGCTTGAGCTGAACCTTTAGAATCTGCCCTTATAACTAAGTTAAGTTCTTTAACTTCTTGATTTTCTAAGCTTTCTGATAATGACTCAAGAGTTATTGTTCTCTTAGATTGCTCCCCTAATCTTCTCTCTTTAGCCATTTCTTCAACTATTCTCTTAGCATGTTGTTCGTTTTGAATTACATAAACAGTATCTCCTGCTTCTGGAACACTGTTGAATCCTATAATCTCTACAGGTTGAGACATTTCTCCTCTATTTATTTTATTTCCTTTATCATCTATAATTGCTCTTACTTTTCCATAAGATTCTCCAGCAACTACAACATCACCTATTTTAATATTTCCCTCTTGGATTAATATGTCAGCTACTGGACCTACTTTAGAATCTAATTTTGATTCAAGAACAACAGCCTTTCCTCTTTTCTTAGGGTTAGCTTTTAATTCAAGAATTTCTGCTGTAATAAGTATTGTTTCTAATAAAACATCTAAATTTATCTTAGCTTTTGCTGAAACTTCTACAAATTCAACATCTCCTCCCCATTCAACAGAAACAAGTTCATGTTCCATTAACTCTTGTTTTACTCTCATAGGGTTAGCTTCAGGTTTATCAATTTTGTTTATAGCTACAATTATTGGTACTCCAGCTGCTTTGGCATGGGAAATAGCTTCAATTGTTTGAGGCATTACTCCATCATCTGCTGCTACTACAAGAATTGCTATATCTGTTACTTGAGCTCCTCTTGCTCTCATATCTGTAAAAGCTTCGTGTCCTGGAGTGTCAACAAATGTTATTTTCTTTCCATTTTTTACAACTTGGTAAGCTCCGATTTTTTGAGTTATTCCTCCAGCTTCCCCTTCAACTACTTGTGTACTTCTAATAGCATCAAGTAATGAAGTTTTTCCATGGTCAACATGTCCCATAATTGTAATAACAGGAGCTCTCTCTTCTAAATCAGACTCTTTATCTTCTATTTCAAGAGCAAATTTATCTCCGAAAGCTAATTCTTCTTGTTCTTCTTCCTCTACTAATACATCATAATCAGCTGCTATTTCTTCAGCTAATTCAATACTTAAAGGACTATTTATTGTAAACATTTTTCCTTTTAGAAATAATTTTTTAATTATTTCTGAACTGTTTACATTTAATTTTTCAGCAAAATCACCTAAAGTCATTTCACCTTTCATTTTTATGATTTTTATTCCATCTTCTTCGACTACTTTTCCAACTTCAGTATCAGCTTTTTTTACAACAAAATCTGTTCTTCTTCCTTTTTTCTTCTTCTTATTTTTTTCTTTTCTATCATCATCAGAAGAATCATCATTATTCTTTTTATTTTTCATATTTTTATTTTTAGATTTTTTCTTCTTCTTATGTTCTACTACTTCGTCATCTTCTTCTGGTTCTTCTTTAACAAAGTGATTTTTTATTTTATCAACTTGTTCTTCTGTAAGTCCTGCTAAATGAGATGTCACCTCTATCCCTAATTCTTGAAGTAAATTTAAGAAATCTTTATTTCCCATCTCATATTTTTTTGCCAACTCATGTACCCTTACTTTACCTACCATTTATACCTCCTTACTTACTGTTTTCAATAAGTCCTCGAGCTACCTTCTTATTTTTTATGGCAATGACATTAATTTCATCTTTTCCAAATATCTCTCCTAACTGATTCTTATTTCCATAATGTACATAAGAGATATTTTTTTCTTTCAACTTATCTATAAGTTTTCTATTATTTCTTTCACTTATATCTGTTGCAATTACTACAAAATTTATTTTTTCTATTTCTTCTAATATCATATTTATTCCAAAAACAAGCTCTTGTGAGTTTTTCATTGCTTTTAGAATCTTAAGGTAATCCTTTGACTCTTTTTTTAATAAATTAACCATTTTTAAAAGGTCTTCTATTGAAACCTTTATCTTTTTATGTTTTGAAAGTCTATTAAGACAATTATGTTCCTTACAAATATATTGTCCCCTAGACTGAACTATTTGTTTTTCATCTAAAATATAAATCCCATCTTTTTCTACTATTCTAAAAAGTTGTGATTTTTCTTTCTTAGCTCTACAAATTATACAAGTTCTTTCAGGCTGATTACTCATTTTCTCCCTCTACATCTTTAGTAGATTTTTTCTCTAAAACTTTAATATCAACTCTCATTCCTGTTAATTTTGCTGCTAATCTAGCATTTTGTCCATTTTTACCAATAGCTAATGAAAGTTGAGAAGGTTCTACTATTACTCTTGCTGTAGTTCCATCTTCTAAAATTTCTACACTATTAACTTTTGCTGGACTTAATACAGCTGATACAAATTCTTCCATTGAATCTTTCCACTCAACTATATCAATCTTTTCTCCATTTAACTCATCAACTATATTTTTTATTCTAAGCCCTTTTTGTCCAATACAAGCTCCTATAGTATCTATATTTTTATCTTTTGAATATACAGCTATCTTAGCTCTTGAA
Organism: Fusobacterium sp. FSA-380-WT-3A; assembly: GCF_012843705.1. Lineage (NCBI taxonomy): Bacteria > Fusobacteriati > Fusobacteriota > Fusobacteriia > Fusobacteriales > Fusobacteriaceae > Fusobacterium > Fusobacterium sp. FSA-380-WT-3A. The sequence continues at coordinate 53,171 of NZ_JABAFQ010000009.1, forward strand.
CCAGCTTCTCTAGCTACTGATTTTATTTCAATTAATCCTTCAGCTATTTCAGGAATTTCTAATTCAAATAATTTTCTTAATAAACCTTCATTTTTTCTTGAAATCACAACTCTAGGGAATTTATTAGTTTTTTCAACCTCAGCTACATAAACTTTTATTCTTTCTCCAACTCTATATACATCAGCTGGTGATTGTTCCATAGTTGGTAAAAAAGCCTCTGTTCCATCAAACTCTATAAAAATACTTCTTTTCTCATCTATTCTTCTAATAATTCCTGTCATAATATCAAATTCTTTAGCTTTAAATTTTTCATAGATGTTACTTCTTTCAGCTTCTCTTACTTTTTGGATAACTATTTGTTTTCCATTTTGAATCGCATTTCTTCTAAATTCTTCACAGTTTACAGGAACTTTTACTATATCTCCTATTTTACAATTTTTCTTTGTAACTTCTTTTGCATCAGCTGGACTGATTTCAAGTGCAGCATCATATACATCATCTACTACTTTTTTAATTTCGTAAACTTTTATCTCTCCACTTTCTCTGTCAATCTCAACTTGAACATTTTCTTCTTCACCAAAATGTTTTTTATAAGCTGCCAAAAGAGCTTGTTCAACTGTTTCTAATAAACTTTCTTTACTAATTCCTTTTTCTTGTTCTAGAGTAGCTAGAGCTTCAAGAAAAATTTTTCCATCTTTTCCTTTCATTATTTTCCTCCTAAAGTAGACTTATAAATTAAATATTTTTGAAGTCATATACTAAATTAGCTTTTCTAATTTCTTTAAATGGTATTTCTAACATTTCTTTGTTGGTTTTAAGAAAAACAGTTTCATTTTCAAATTTTTCTAAAATTCCTTCAAAATTTTTATTTTCATTTATTTTATGTTTTAAACTTACTTTTATTTTGTTTCCTACAAATCTAACATAATCTTTTTCTTTTTTTAATGGCCTTTCCACTCCAGGAGAAGAAATTTCTAAGAAAAATTTTTCATCGATAATCTTATCAATATCATCTTCTACTGCAATACTAACCTTAGCACAATCATCTAATGAAACTTCTTTATCTAAGAACTCAATATAAATTCTTACATAAAAATATCCACCTTCTTGAAGATATTCAATATCAACTAATTCTAGTCCTTGTTCCTTCAATACAGGTAAAACAATCTTTTCAATTTTTCCTATTATTTCATTTGTATTTTCTTTTGACAAATATGTCACCTCACTTTCATTTTTAGCCATAAATAAAGAGTGGGTTGCCCCACTCTCTCCACAAGCTAGTATAATTAATCTAGTGTATTATAACATAATTTTTCAAAAAAATCAAATTATTATTAAATAAAATGATTATTTTCTATTGTAGAATTTTTATTTATGTTGAGCAATTTATCTATCTTTTTGTTATTTTATCCATGAATTTTTTTTAGACTTTTTTTATCTGAAAAAAGTTTGATATAAAAGTATTTTTTGTTGACAAAAAATATTTATAAGTGATAGAATACTTTTATATAAAAGTATTTTTAGGAGGTAGATTTTTATGAAAAAGGAAATTTTTTCAAATAAAATTAGCAACATTAGATACTGTTGTAATTTTTTAATTAATCAAGAGCTAACTAACTATGGTTTTCCAGAATTACAATCATCTTATGGAGCAATTATCTATACTCTTTTTAATTATCATCCTCTTACTATGAAGGAGCTAGCTGAAAAAGTTCAAAGAGACCCCTCAACTCTTACGGTTTTAGTCAAGAAATTAATTGAAAAAGGTTATATAGAAAAAATTGATAATGAAAAAGATTCCCGTTCTAAATTAATCATACTTACTGAAAAATCTTATAAAGCGAAAAAAGTTTTTGATAAAATTTCTGAAAAATTAAATAGTGTTATTTGGAAAGACTTTTCTGAAGAAGAGATAAAAACCCTTTGTAATGGTTTAGAAAAAATTCATAAAAATTTAAAATCTTTTAACCAATCAGAAATTAATAGGAGGTAATTTATGAAAAAATTATTATTGCTTTTTATTTTAATAACAGGAATATTATTTACAAGTTGTGGAGAAAATAAAAAAGATGATGAAAATAAAACTTTAATTGTTGGAATGGAACTTGCATATCCTCCATTTGAAACAAAAGATTCTAATGGAAATCCTATAGGAATAAGTGTAGATTTTGCAAAAGAGTTTGGAAAATTTATAGGAAAAGATGTAAAAATTGAGAATATAGCTTGGGATGGACTTATTCCATCAATTCAAACTAAAAAAGTAGATATGGTAATTTCTTCTATGACTATAACAGAAGAAAGAAAAAATATAGTAGACTTTTCTAATCCTTATGCTAATTCTCTTTTAGGAATGTTAATAAATAAAAATTCTCCTATTAAGGATGCTAATGACTTAAACAATAGTAATATAACTGTAGCTGTAAAAACTGGTTCTACTGGATTTATTTATGCTAATAAATATTTAACTAATGCTAAAATAACTTCCCTTGCTGATGAAAGTGCTTGTGTTACTGAAGTTATTCAAGGAAAAGCTGACGTATTTTTATATGACCAACTTACTATATATAGAAATTGGCAAAAAAATCAAAATACTACTAAAGCTGTATTTATCCCTTTCCAAAATCCTGAAAAATGGGGTGTTGCTTTTAGAAAAGGAGATACAGAACTTCTAAATAAAATGAATGAATTTATAGATAAATTTAATAAAGAGGATGGATTTGATAAGTTAACAGAAAAATATCTGTCTGAAGAAAAAGAAAACTTTGATAAATTAGGATTCAAATGGTTTTTTGATTTAAGTGAATAGGAGATGATTAAAATAAAAAATTTATTCTTAATTACTGATAAAAAAATATCTCTCTTAAAGTTTTTAATAAATATTTTTATTTTAGGAATAATAATTTTTTCTATTGGATATTTTTCCTTTAAAAAAATAGGACTTACTCTTGATTTCAGTTTTTTAATTATTTTAAAATCAAGATTGATAAAAGGTTTTCTTATGACTTTTTATATAAGTCTTGGAAGTTTTATTTTGAGTTCTTTAATTGGAGTAATTACTGTATTATTCCAAAAATCCAATATAATTATATTAAGATATATCTCTCTTCTATATGTAAAATTTATAAGAGGAACTCCTCTTATTATGCAAATTTATCTTTTTTTCTATATAATTGGAACTGCTTGGGAAATTGAAAATAGATTTATTGCTGGAGTAATGATTTTATCTATCTTTGAGGGAGCATATATTTCTGAAATTCTAAGAGGAAGCTTAGATTCTATTGATAAAAGTCAATTAGAAATTGGAAAATCTGTTGGTTTTACTAAAAAACAAATTTTTAAATTTATTATTTTTCCTCAACTAATGGCTAGAACTATGCCAGCTCTTACAGGACAATTTGCTTCTATTGTAAAAGATTCATCACTTTTATCCATAATAGCTATAATAGAATTAACTCAAACTATGAGAGAAATTTCAGCTACCAATTTTAAATTATTTGAATCTTATATGGCTTTAGGTTTACTTTATCTTGTATTTACTCTTCCACTTTCATACATAAGTGAAAAACTAGAAAGGAGGTTTAAATATGAAAGTTAAACTAAAAAATCTTTCTAAAAATTTTGAAAATAATAGAAGCATCTTAAAAAATATAAATTTTAATGAAGAAGTGCATTCTCTTGCTATTATAGGTCCATCTGGTGGTGGAAAATCTACTCTTCTAAAAATAATTGGTGGACTTATTAGCCCTACTATTGGAGAAGTAGAGATAGATGAAAATAAATTATCCTTTTCTGAGAGCGAACTTTTTAAATATAGAAAATCTATTGGATTTATATTTCAACAAGATGGACTTTTTAAGCATATGACAGTCCTTGAAAATATTATTATTCCTCTTATACATGTTCATGGTTATAGTGAGGAAAAAGCAAAAAAAATAGCTCTATCTCTTTTAAAAAGATTTGGACTTGAAAAAGAGATTAATAAAAAACCTTTTGAATTATCTGGTGGACAAAAACAAAGGGTGGGAATAGCTAGAGCTTTGGCTCCTAAACCTAAATTTTTATTATTTGATGAACCAACTTCTGCTTTAGACCCTGAATATACTGTTGAAGTTTTGGATATTATAAAAGAGCTTAAAGATGAAGGAATTGATTTTATCATAGTAACTCATGAAATGGGATTTGCTAGACATGCTTGTGATAAAGTTTGTTTTTTATATGATGGAGATATATTAGAATATGGAGATAGTTCAGAAATTTTTACTAATCCATCTTCTAAAGAATTACAAAATTTTTTAGGAAAACTTTTAGAATGGAATATATAAAATTTTAGGGGGATTTATGAAAAAGAAATTTGCTTTTATTCTAATGGGAAAAGACTACTCTGAAAAAGATAATACTACTTTTGAAACTAAAAATTGTATAACTTATATCTGTACTGTAAAAAGTTTTGAGGAAGCTTATAAAAAAGTTTTAGAATTAAAAGAAAATGGAGTTGGAGCTATAGAAGTATGTGGAGCATTTGGAAAAGAGAGAGCTGAAAAAATTATAGAACTTACTGATAATAAAGTAGCTGTTGGATATGTAGTTCATGACCCTAAACAAGATGATTTATTTATGAAATTTTTTGGAAATTAAAAATATTATTTGATGTGTAACCAAAAAATATTTTTTGGTTACATTTTTTATATTATAATTTAATATTTTTAAAAGCGATTCAGTCAAAGTTATAAAAAACTATACAATACTATTTCTTTAATTAAGAAATTTATTTTAAAAAAAATATAGATACATTTACTAAAAATATTTTTTAATAGCAAATATATCTATAATTATTTTTTTGTTTATTTTTATATAAACTTTCTTATCAATACTTTTACTTTTCCCTTTTTATTTTCTCCTAACTCCTTAGAAAAAATAAATTTTCCTACTTTTTTAATAGTTATAACATCATTTTCTTTTATTTCTACAGATTTATCTCTTTGGATATTATAATTTAACATTACCAATCCCTCTTCTATAAAAGTAACTGCCTTTTGTCTTGAAGTATTAGCAATTTCAGATACCACACTGTCAAATCTAGCTGATGGAATTGTAATAACTATTTCTTGAAACTCACTTTTAGGAATTTCATTTTCATCTATTTCAAATATTTTTACAGGAACATTTGAAACTTTTTCAAGCTCATCTAAAAAACTAAACTTTTCTTTATAAATAACTCCATAAGCTATATTGTCCTTTACAATTAAATCTCCTAAAATTTCTCTCTTTATTCCAAGACTCATTATAGTTCCTAAGAAATCTTTATGAAACAACTCTCTGAATTTATTTTTTCCATCAATTTTAAAATAAGTGAGATTAAATTCTGGCATATCTTGAGAAAAATTTTCAGGAATAATAATTATATTTTTCTTTTCACTATCTTCTCTCAAACCTTTAAATAAAAATTTAGTCCTGTTAATATTTATTTTTTCTAAAACACTCCAAATATTAGGTGGATAAAATTCTTCTGTTTCTATATAATAATCTATACTGTTAGCAAGTTCTATATTTTCCCACAATTTTACAATTAAATCTTTATTTTCATCTTTAAAAAGATTTAAAAAATTTTTCTTATCCATATTTCTTCCTTTCTTTTTTTATAAATTATATCACAGTCTTTTCTCTTTTCCACCACTATTATTTTATAATTTTTACTCTTTTATAAATTCCATAATTATGGTATCATATAATATAAAATTACATTAATATAATTGAGGTAAAAGTTATGAAAAAACTTATAATAATCATGCTTGTGTTGTTAGGAATAAATTCTTTTTCCTATGATTTCCCTTTGAAAGATCCATATATTGCTACAGTATTTGGTTCTTCTACTCTTATGACACAAGGAGTTGTTGAGAAAATTCCATTAAAACTTTATAGAACTGAACTAATTTCTACTAGAGAAATTCCTGAAAATTTAGAATATCAAAAAGGTTATAAATTTTCTGTGGCTTTACAAAAGAAAAAGGCCCCACTTGTATTTATATTATCAGGTACAAGTTCAAGTTCTACATCATTAAAAACCCAATATTTCCAAAGAATTTTTTATACTGCTGGTTACCATGTAGTTGGTATTTCATCTATCACTAATACAAATTCATTGGTTGCTCTTTCTTATGAAAAAATTCCTGGAAATTTAATGAATGATGGAATGGATATTTATAGAGGGCTAAAATACATTAAAAATTTAGTTGAAAAAAAAGCTCAAGTTGAAGATTATAATATTATGGGATATAGTTTAGGGGGAACTCACTCAGCTATAATTTCATTTATTGATAGTAAAGAAAAAACTTTTAATTTTAATAAAGTCTTTATGTTAAATCCTGCTGTAAATCTTTATGAATCAGCTGCTATCCTAGATAATATGCTTGTAGAGGGAACTGACAACAACATAGATAATTTCTTTATAAAAGTAAATAGTCTTATGGGATTACTTTCTAGTTATAGAGAAGGATTTAAAAATATTTCTGGTAATCCTTATGAAGTTTTAAAAGCTCTTAATGTTACTGAAAAAGATTTAAAAATGGGAATAGGTTTAGTATTTAGACTTAACTCTATTGATATTAACTTTTTAACTGATTATGTTAATGATATGAAAGTTTATTCTAATGGAAAAATAGAAAAATACGAAAATATGGGTAAATATTTTGAAAAAATAAATTTTGCTGATTTTGGAGATTATATTGAAAAAATAGCATTACCTTATTATCGACAACATTACAAGAAGAATATGACTGTAAAAGAGATTTCTAAATTTACAGATTTAAAAATGATTGAAGATTATTTAAAAACTGCTAAAAATATTAGATGTGTTACTAATAAAGATGAAATTATCCTTACTAAAAAACATTTTAATTTCTTAAAGAAAACTTTTGGTAAAAACTTATATATCTACCCTTATGGTGGACATTGTGGAAATATGTTCTATCAAGAAAATGTAGATTATATGCTTAACTTTATGAAAGAGGGGAGATAATTATGAAAAAATCATTTAAGGTAACTTTATTAGTTTTGATTTCTTCTTTTATGATTTCTTGTTCATCAGTTGAGAAAAAAGTTAAAGTATCAAATCAAGAATATATAGAACTTCAAGTAGAAGAAGATAAAAATATCTTATTTGGAAAGACTGATTATCTTTCTCCACTTAATAGAAGATTTTATGCTTTTAACTGTTTTGCTGATAGAACTGTTATTTATCCTGTAATGACAACTTATGATTATTATGTACCTAATTTTGTACAAGATAGAGTTAAAAATTTTGTTAGTAACTTTGGAGATATTAGAAATACAGCTAATCTTTTATTACAATTTAGAATATTAGAGGCAGTGGAATCTACTTTTAGATTTGCCATTAACTCTACAATAGGAATTTTAGGAATGTTTGATGTAGCAAGTGAAATGGGAATTAAAAAATATCAGGAAAGTTTAGGAAATACTTTAGCTTATTATGGAGTTGGAGAAGGATTTTATATTATGGCTCCTTTAATTGGTCCTACTACTTTAAGAGATTCTATTGGGATGGGTGCTGAAGGATATGGTTTAGCTGAACTTGACCCATATGATGTAATTAACATAGATGTAGCAACTATTTGGTTTTCTACTTTAGTTGGCTTTCAAATGAAAAAAGATGCGAATATTTATTTCGGAGAATCTGATTATATATTTGAGTATGAATATCTTAATTATTTAAGTTCAAAAATGAGAGAATTTAATTTACAACAGGCAAAAAATACAAGAAAAAATATTTTTTAATTTTATAGAAAGGAAAAAAATGGAAGTATCTATACTTGGAAGTGGAAGTGGAGGAAACTCTACTTTTGTAAATATTGATGGTATTAAAATATTAGTTGACGCTGGTTTTAGTGGAAAAAAATTAGAAGAAAAATTAAATAATATTGGAGAAACTTTAGCTGAGATAAAAGGAATTCTTATTACTCACGAACATACAGACCATATTCAAGGAGCTGGAATTGTTTCAAGAAAATATAATATTCCTATTTATATTACTAAAGAAAGTTATTTAGCTGGAAGTGCCAAATTAGGAAAAATTTCAGAAGATAATTTAATATTTATTGATACCTTTGAATTTATTATAAAAGAAAAGATAAAAGTTCAACCTTTTGATGTTATGCATGATGCAGAAAGAACAGTTGGATTTAGAATAGAAGAAATTTCTAGTGGAAAAACTTTAGGAATTTCTACTGATATTGGATATATTGATAGTCGTGTAAGAGCATTTTTTAGAAATGTAAATATTATGATAATTGAATCTAATTATGATTATCAAATGCTTATGGACTGTAATTATCCATGGGATTTAAAAGATAGAGTAAAAAGTAGAAATGGACATCTTTCAAATAATGATGCTGCTAGATTTATATGTGATAATTATTCTTCTAATTTAAAAAAAGTATATCTTGCTCATATAAGTAAAGACAGCAATAAATTTTCTATTGTTTCTCACACAATAACAAGTGAGATGAATAGAAGAAATATCAGTATTCCTGTTGAAATAACAACTCAAGATACTGTTACAGAACTTTATAAATTATAATACAATGAGGTGATACTTATGGAAAATAAAAAAGAATTGTGGGAAGACCTTTCTTTTGAGATAAATAAATTTCCAAAAATTCGTGAATCTCTAGAAGAAGATGAAGAAACTTTCATTGGTAGTGGAAATAAAAATGCCAATCTTCTTTTTATAGGAGATGAAAGTGACCTCTATGAAAGCGAAGATTTAAAAGTTTCAATAGGTTCTAGTGGAGAATTTTTAATAAGACTTTGTGACATGGGAGAATTTATTCCTGAAGATTATTATATAACTACACTTACAAAATGTAAAATAAAATATAAAGACTTTTTCTCTGATGAACAAAATTTCTTAAAAGAATTACTTCATATGCAAATTGCCCTTATTGAACCAAAAATAATTGTAACATTAGGACAATATTCAGCTGAAGCCCTACTTGGAAGAGAGATTGATTTTGTAAAAGAAAGAGGAAAATTTATAGATTGGAAAGCTGGAATAAAAGTTTTAATAACTTATGATGTTAAATATATAAAAGAAGTTCGTGAAAACAGTGGTAAAAAATCTAAAGCACCTCTTGAATTTTGGAAAGATTTACTTCTTGTAAAAAAAGAATTGGATAGTTTAAATTCTAATAATGGAGAAGAAAATATTAATGAATAATGAAATAAAAAATAATCTTAGAAAAGAAATTAGAAAAAAAAGAGAGTCATTATCACTTAAAGAAAAAGATTTCCTTAGTGAAAGAATAATTTCTAATTTTTTAAATGAAGATATTTTAAAAAATTCTAAAATTATTATGAGCTATATGTCTTTTAAAAATGAAGTTGAAACTAAAAAATTAAATGATTTTTTAAAATCTCAGGGAAAAACTTTAATATTACCAAGAATTATTGATAATAAAATTGTTCCTATAAAGGATGAAGGAAAATTTTTTTCTGGAGTTTTTGGAGTTACTGAACCTATAGGAGAGATTTTTAAAGGTAAAATAGATTTAATAATAGTTCCAGGTATCGTTTTTAATAATTTAGGAGATCGAATTGGATTTGGAAAAGGATATTATGATAGATTTCTTTCTAATCCACTTTATAAAAATTCTTTTAAAATATCTCTTATTTATTCTTTTCAAATAAACAATAATTTTTCTGGTGATATCTTTGATGAGAAAGTTAACAAGATTATAACAGAAAAAGAAATAATAGAAATTTTATAAGTGCTAAGTTTAAAATATTGAAAATTTTAAATTATTATGTTAAAATAACTAGAAAGGATTTTTTATTTAGGAGGATTTTCATGTCAGGACATAGTAAATGGAATAACATACAACATAGAAAAGGAGCTCAAGATAAGAAAAGAGCTAGTTTATTCACTAAATTAGGAAAAGAATTAACAATAGCTGCTAGAGAAGGTGGAGGAGACCCTTCTTTCAACCCAAGACTTAGACTTGCTATTGATAAAGCTAAGGCTGGAAACATGCCTAAAGATATATTAGAAAGAGCTATTAAAAAAGGAACTGGAGAATTAGGTGGAGTAGACTATATCGAAATGAGATATGAAGGATATGGGCCAGCTGGAACAGCTTTCATAGTTGATGTAGTAACTGATAATAAAAATAGGTCTGCTTCTGAAGTTAGAACTGCTTTCTCAAGAAAAGGTGGAAATTTAGGAGCCGATGGAGCAGTTTCTTGGATGTTCAACAAAAAAGGAGAAATTATTTTCTTAGCTGAACATGTAGCTGACTCTGAAGAATTTATGATGGTAGCTTTAGAAGCTGGAGCTGAAGATATAATTGAAGAAGATGGTGAGTTTCAAGTTTTAACTGACCCTGCTGAATTCCAAAATGTTCTTCAAGCTTTAACAGATGCTGGATATAAATATGATGAAGCTGAAATCACTATGATACCAGAAAATAAAGTTGCTATTACTGATTTAGATACAGCTAAAAAAGTTATGGTTCTATATGATGCTTTAGATGACTTAGATGACGTTCAAGAAGTTTATTCTAACTTCGACATTCCTGATGAAATAATGGAACAATTAGATTAATAAAAAAAGGAGATATTTAAAAATATCTCCTTTTATATTATTTTTCAGAATTATTTTCTGTAATATATTTTTCTATTTCACTTCCTGTAGCAAACCATGGAGTATCTTTAGAAAGTATAAATTCAAATAATTCTTCTAAAATTCCAATTCTACCAGGAGTTCCTATAGTTTGTGGGTCTAATTGCAATACATAACAAAGTCCCTCTTTATGATAACCTATATATTCATTTTTCCAATTATTTAAAACTTGTGTATAATTAGATATTCTTCCTTGTCCTTTAGGAAATGCAGGTCTATAATTAAAAGCAAAATATGGAAAATCAAATAATGCCCAGTGAATTGGTATTTCTACTAAATTTCCATTAAATAATTTATGAATATAAGGACAATCATCATTACTTAGATTACTTGAATATGTAAAACCATTTTCTTTTACTAATTCAAGGGTTTCTTTAGTAAGTTCTCCTTCTGGAGCTCTAAATCCTTTTGGATAATCACCTAAAATATTTTTTATACTTTCCATTCCTTTTTTAAAAACTTCTTTTTGCTCATCTTTTGTCATTAAAGCAAAGTTTTCATGTTCATATCCATGAAATCCTATTTCATGACCTCTTTTAACAATTTCTTTTATATCTTCTGGATATTTTTCTGCTACCTTTCCAGGTGTAAAAAATGTTGCTTTTATATTATATTTATCAAATAAATCTAATATTCTAGGTAGTCCTCTTAACATTCCATATTGTCCCATTGACATTGTTTTTGGTCTATTAATACAATCAGGAGATAATGAAAGCCAGAAAAATTCAGCATCAAGATTTACACTTATCATTACTACACAACTAGAATTATTTTTCCATCTCATTACTTTTCCTCCTCTCCATTCTCAATATACCAATTTGCTATTTCACTTCCTGTGGCAATCCAAACATTATTTTTTTCTAAAATATGTTTTATTAATTTTTCTAATATTTGAATATGACCTGGAGTTCCGATAACTTGAGGATGCATCATTGGTACAAAACAAAGTCCATATCTATAATATCCATCAAATTCTCTTGTAAAATTATCCAAAACTTGTTCATATCCTGATATTCTATCTAATCCACTTGGTTCTTCTGGAAAATAATTATATGCCATAGCAACATAATCATCTAATTCCCAACGAGTAGGAATTTCTATAAAATTAGTTTTTTTATTTTCAATAATAGTATTATATGGTCTATCATCCCCTCTCATTGAACTAGAATACAAAAAACCTCTTTCATACAATAATTTTGGAGTTTTAATAGCCCAATCTCCTGAGGGAGTTCTAAATCCTTTAGCCTTTTTATTTATTATTTTTTTATAAATCTCTTGTGTCTTTTCTATTATTTCAATTTGTTCTTCTACAGTTTTATCAAAAAACCTTTCGTGAGTATAACCATGATGTCCTATTTCATGTCCCTCTTCATCAATTTTTTTTATCAATTCAGGATTATCTTCTGCTACTTTTCCAGGAACAAAAAAAGTAGCTTTTATATTATATTTTTTTAACAAATTTAATATTCTCTCTACTGCTCTTTTAGGACCATATTGCCCTATTGAAAGAGATTTTATATATTTTTCTCCATTAAGATAACCTTCATTTCCATTTTTCCAAGTTGTATCACTGTCTAAATCAAAACTAAACATTACAGCACATTTAGAATTATTTTTCCATTCCATGATATTTTCTCCTTATTAAAATATATCATTTAATTTATAATTTTTTAAATTTTCTACTTCTTTTTCTATAAATTTATCTACTGATTCTATATGAATTTTTAAACTTTTTTCTGAAGGTCCCCCTATTGTAGTTCTTTTTTCTACACAGTTTTCTATACTTATCTCTTCATAAATATCATTTTCAAATAATTCTGAATAAGTTTTATATTCTTCCATTGAAAGATTATCTAATGTTTTTTTATTATCAATACAATAAGCAACTATACTTCCAACAATTTTATAAGCATCTCTAAAACTCATTCCTTTATTTGTTAAATAATCAGCCACATCAGTAGCATTTATAAATCCATCATGACAAGCTTTTAACATATTTTCTTTTAAAGGTTTTGTTGTAGCTATCATCCCATTAAAAACATCTATACATTTTTTTACAGTATCTACAGCATCAAATAAAGCTTCTTTATCTTCTTGCATATCTTTATTATAAGCTAATGGTATTCCTTTCATTGTTGTTAAAATACTCATCATATCCCCAAAAACTCTTCCACTTTTTCCTCTTATAAGTTCAGCAGCATCTGGATTTTTCTTTTGAGGCATTATACTACTTCCTGTTGAAAATTTATCACTTAATTCTATATAACTAAAATCATTTGAAGAATAAACTACTATCTCTTCACAAAATCTTGATAGATGTACCATAATTATAGATAAATCACTTATAAAACTCATTACATGGTCTCTATCTGATACTCCATCTAAACTATTAGCTATAGTTCCATTAAATCCTAATACTTTACTTGTATATTCCATATCTAATGGATAAGATGTTCCAGCAAGGGCAGCTGAACCAAGAGGAGAATAATTTGTTAATTCAAAAGTATTTTCCAATCTTTTATAATCTCTTTTAAACATCTCTACATAAGCTAATAAATAATGAGCAAAACTTATAGGTTGAGCTTTTTGTAAATGTGTAAATCCTGGCATATAAGTTTTTATATTCTCTTTAGAAATTTTTATTAAAATCTCTATTAATTCCATTAAATAAGATTGTACTTTTTTTATTTCATCTTTTATATAAAGTTTTAAATCTAAAGCACATTGGTCATTTCTACTTCTTCCTGTATGTAATTTTTTTCCAATATCCCCAATTCTATCTATAAGATTTTTTTCTACATTCATATGTATATCTTCATATTCAATAGAAAATTGAATTTTTTTACTTTCTATATCTTCTAAAATTTCTCTTAAAGTTTTTTCTATAAGTTCAGCTTCCTCTACAGTAACTATTCCTTGCTTACCTAACCCTCTCACATGGGCTATGCTTCCCATAATGTCATAATAAGCTAGCTTATCCTCAAATTGAATTGTTGAATGAAACTCTAAAATTGAATTACTTGCTTTTTCTTTAAAACGTCCTGAAAAATATTGCATTTTTTACCCCTTTCTAAAAATTTAATTTATAACATTTTTTCTAAAAATTGACGAGCTCTGTCTGTTTTTGGATTTGTGAAAAATTCCTCTGGTGTAGTATCTTCTAATAAATATCCATCTGATAAAAAACAAATACGATTAGAAACTTCTCTAGCAAATTTCATTTCATGAGTTACAATAAGCATTGTAATACCTGTTTTTACCAATCCTCTTATAACTTCTAATACTTCTTTTACCATTTCTGGGTCTAAAGCTGATGTTGGTTCATCAAATAAAAGAACATCTGGCTCCATAACTAAAGCTCTAACTATAGCAACCCTTTGCTTTTGTCCTCCTGATAATTTATCAGGATATTGGTCTTTTTTATCTTCAAGACCTATTTTTTTTAATAATTCAATTGATTTTTTTATTGCTTCCTCCTTATTTACTCCTTTTACATTTACAGGGGCATATATCATATTTTCTAAAACTGTCATATGAGGAAAAAGATTAAAATGTTGAAATACCATTCCAACCTTTTCTCTGATTTTCATTATATCAGTTTTTTTATCTGTAATGTCTATTCCATTAATCAATATTTCTCCAGCTGTTGGAGTTTCTAAAAGATTTATACATCTTAATAGTGTTGATTTTCCAGAACCTGATGGACCTATTATTGCTACTATCTCTCCTTTTTTTATATTTAATGATATATCTTTTAAAACTTCTAAATTATTAAATTTTTTCTTCAAATTTTTAACTTCTATCATTTTTTCTTAATCTCCCTTCTAATATATTTGCAAAGCTTGTTAAAATCATAACTAAAACATAGTACATTAGAGCTACTATTATAAATGGTTCAAAAGCTAAATATGTAACATTCATTACAGTTTGTGAAGCACGCATCATGTCTACAACTCCTATTGTAGAAACTAAAGATGATTCTTTTAATAAAGCTATCATTTCATTTACTAGTCCTGGTAAAACTACTTTTACAGCTTGAGGAATTATAATATCTTTCATCATTTTATAATATGGTACTCCTAAAGCCATTGATGCTTCATATTGTCCTCTATCTATAGATTGAATTCCTCCTCTTAATATTTCTGAAACATAAGCTGCTGAATTTAATCCAAATGTTATTACTGCTGCATTAAGAGTTGGTATTTTATAACCTATAAGTTGAGGTGTTGCAAAATATACTAAGAATAATTGAACTAATAATGGTGTTCCTCTAAATACTGATGTATAAACATTCGCAAATATTTGAAGAGGTTTTATTTTAGAAACTTTTATTAAAGCTAAAATAGTTCCTAAAACAATTCCAGCTACTGCTGAAAGAATTGTAAATTTTAAAGAAATTACTAATCCATTTACAAATAATTTTTTATATTCTAAAACTCTTCCAAAATGTAATTTTAATCCTTCATCCTTTATTTCATTATTATCTGAAACCTCATTTATTTTATCAGCTTCATTTACTTTCGTAAATTCTTCTCCCATCCATTTTACAACTAATTTTTCTATTTCTCCAGCTTCTTCCAACTCTGTTAAAGCTTTATTAAATATTTCTACTAATTCAGAACCTTTTTGACAACCAATAGCATAAGAATCTGTAGCTTTTACTTCTGATTCTGGAAGAACATGAAACTCTAAATTATTATATTTTTTCATAAATTCTGAAGCCTGTGAAGCATCTATTATGGCTGCATCAACTCTTTCATTTAATAATTCTTGCATTACTAAAGGACTACTATTTAGCAATGTAACTTTTCCATCTTTAACTCTTTCAGCTATATTAGCATAATTTGTTCCAAATGTTGTTGCTATTTTTTTACCTTCTAATTTTTTTAAAGAATATAAATTTTTATCTTTTAAACAAATTATAGCTGTTTTTGGATAAAAATAATCTTTTGTAAAATCTATACTTTTCTTTCTCTCTTCTGTTGGAGAAATTCCTGATAAAACAAAATCTGCTCTTTCACTTTGTAAAGCTCCTACTAAACCACTAAATTCCATATTATTTACATCATAAGTAAATCCTAATTTTTCTGATAATAATTTTGCTATATCCATATCAAATCCTATTATCTCTTCTTTTCCCTCTTCATTTAATTCCACTGATTCAAATGGTGGAAAAGTTGCATTAACTGCCATTATTAAATGTTTTCCTGATAATGGTTTTTCTTTAGGGTCAGTTATAAAACTCTCTCCCTCCTCACCTAACCATTTTTTTGCTATCTCACTTAATTTTCCATTTTCTTTTAATGTCACTAATGCTTTATTAAATTCTTCTGTTAGTGGAGAATCTTTTTGACATGCTATTGCAAAAGATGAATTGCTTGCTGGTGACTCTTTTTCTGATAAAATATGATAAGTTAATTTTGGTTGTTCTTTTACAAATTCCACTGCATGACGTCCATCTACTATTGCTCCCTCTACACGTCCACTTAATACCTCTTGTACAGCTACTACACTATTTTCTAAAGATACTAATTCTGCTCCCTTTACCCCTTGAGCTATCTTTTCATAATTTGTTCCAAATGTTGTAGCTATTTTTTTCCCTTCTAAACTTTTCAATGTTGGATATTCATTATCCCCTTTTAATGATATTATTGCTATTTTTGGAAAAAAATATCCCTTTGTAAAATCTACACTTTTCTTTCTTTCATCTGTTGGTGACATTCCTGAAATTATAAAGTCCACTCTTTTACTTTGTAATCCACCTATTAAACTACTAAATTGAGTATTCATTATTTCATAAGTAAATCCTAATTCCTCTGATAAAGCTGTAGCTAAATCTATATCAAATCCTACAACTTTATTTTGTCCATCTTCATCTAAAGTTACAAACTCTAATGGTGGAAAATTAGCACTTGTTGCCATTACAAAATGTTTTCCTTCAAAAGGTTTTTTATTTTCAGCAATACTATTTGTAAAAAATCCTATAAATATAATTACCATTGCTAAAAATTTTGATAATTTTCTTTTTAATAATTTGTTCATTAAAACCTCCTAAAAAATAATTAAATTTTATATATTTCCATTTCCCCAAAAACGATTTTTCTTTTCTGGATATGGATATGATACTTTACTATGAGCTAGTTTCTGATGATATATTAGTTCTGCCATTAAAACTAAATTAAAAGCTGGGTCAATAACTGGAATATTTAATTCTTTTGATATATCTTCTGCCATTCCTAAAAAACTCAAGCATCCTAATATTATAACTTCAGCTCCATCTTCTATAACTTTTTTACTACTTTCCAATAAAAATCTTTTTAAATTTTTTTTATTTCTATGTATTTCATCAAAAGAAGCATTTATACTTCTTATAGAACAAAGTCTTGTAAAATCTACTCCAGAATTTTTTACAAACTCTTTTTTCTCAGGAATTCTTTTATCTGATGTTATAATTATCGAAAAAGAATATCCTAATCCACAAGCTATCTGTAAAGAACATTGTCCTCCACCAATTACAGGTATTTTTAATAATTCTCTACATGCTTCAATAGCAGGGTCACTTAGACAATAAATAGCTACTACATCATAACCTTCTTTTTCAGCTTCAACAGCCATTTTTATTATTTCTCCAGAAGCTAAATATACATCTGTTTTGGAATCTATTTCTATATTTCCATTCTTTGGACAATCCATAGAGATTATTGTATCTTTTCTTGCTACAGTTTTTAATATTTCTATCCTTTCATCTAATTCTTTTCTTGTTAATCCAGCATCTGGATTTATAATTTTTAATCTCATATATTTCTCCTATTTATTTTTTGGGTAATAAAAAAAGCCAGTCAGTTTTTCTAAAACTAATCTGGCTTTAAAATTCTAATTTATTAAAATATAGTTTAAAAAATTTAAACTAAAAAATAATTAAAGATAAAACACTATATAAGTTTTGGAAATGACAAAATAAAACGATATTCTTTTTTCATTATATTTTGTTTCCTTGTCCTTAGTGTTAACATCTTTTTTTCCTCCATCTTTTTTATTTGATAAGAATTATATTACATTACTATTTAAATGTCAATTATTTTTTTATTTTTTTAATAAAATATTGATATTGACAATTTTTATTTTTAATAATAAACTATAAAAAAATACTAGGAGGATTATATGGAAAATCCAAAAACTGCTCTTGAACTTATGAAAGCTAGATATGAGGCTTATGTTCAATGTGATATAGATTTTATAAAAAAAACTCATGACCCTAAAACTGCTAAAGGAATTAATTGGAAAGAGGCTGAAGAATGGTCTAAAAATTCCCAATGGCTTGGTTTAGAAATTATTGAAACTGTAAGAGGAACTCAATTTGATACTGATGGTATTGTGGAATTTAAAGCTAAATATCTAGATAAAATTTCTGGTAAAGAAATAGTCCATCATGAAAGAAGTTACTTTGTAAAAAAAGGTAGACATTGGTACTATAAAGGTTGGATTCCAATAGATTAATTTTTAGGAGGAGTATGGAACTAGAAAATTATCAAAATGAATTAAATAAAATTTTAAAAGGCTGTGATATTTGTAAAGCTAAAATGTGTAATTTTTGTCCTAATGGAAAAAGAAAAAAATTTATAAAAGAAAAAATTCAAGAACTTTCTCCACAAAAAGAAAATTTTTGGAAAAAATTAATAAATATTTTTAAATAAAAAAAGCTGAGTAACATTTTAAAAAAAATGTTTTACTCAGCTCTCTTTTTTGTATAATATAGTCACCACAA
>NZ_JABAFQ010000010.1 GCF_012843705.1 Fusobacterium sp. FSA-380-WT-3A
CCGAACCTAGCAGTTAAGCTCGTAAACGCTGAAAGTACTTGGGGGGCAGCCCTCTGGGAGGATAGGAACTTGCCAACACTACCAAATGCTTCTTTAGCTCAGTTGGTAGAGCCCACGACTGTTAATCGTGTTGTCGCTGGTTCGAGTCCAGCAAGAAGCGCCATTTGAAGAATAACAACCTAGAAATAGGTTGTTTTTTTTTATATAAGAAAAATTACATATTTTATAAGTAATTTCAAAAAGTTAGAAATCTGTGTATACAAAGAAAATTTCTTTTGAATATAATATATTAGATTTATTAATCAGGTTAATTACCGAAAATGTACAAGAAAATTTATAATGAATAATGATAATTGTCATATATAAAGGGAAATTCTAAATAATGTATAGTAATTACTCTAAATATATGAAGTAAATAATAATGAAAAATAAGAAAAATATAGAAAAAATTTAAAAAAGTTGTATGAATTTAAAAGTAGAGAAATAATAGAAGCAAGTATTTAATTTAAAGCAGTTTTAACTTTATAGAATATTTAAAAAGAAAAAGTTTTTTAATAATATTTTGAAGAATAAGAAATTAAATTTTCTTAGATTTATTTTAGAATAAAATTTTAAATTATGGGAAAAATTAGATATTTATTTACAAGATATATAGATAAAAATAGACATTGGTTTAAGAATTAAAAGTTTAATTTTTAGAAACTTGGAGTATAAAAACTTAATTTTTTAGAAAGATAATTAAATTTTTATTATGAAAATGAAAAATTTATTTTATTGAAATTAACAAAATAATATAGAATTTTATAAATAAGAATAAAATTATTGCAAGAATTTTATTTCATGTAAAATTAAGATGAAAAATATAATTTTAAGTAAAAAAATTATAGAAAGAAGAATAAATTACAATCTTTTTTATAAAATATTAAGAGATATAGACAAAAAATATATAAGCTAAAGGTATTGTAGATGTTTTTATAACTAATTTAATTCTTTATAAAATAAAAGAGTAAAAATTTATTATAAGTATTTTATATATCTTTTTTTATAAAATGAATTAAGTGAAGAAAAAAAATAAAAAAACACTTGAAAAAAGTACATAAAGATAGTAAAATAAATAAGATATTTAAATATATGATGGAAATATTTGAAAATGATTAGAGTTAATAAAAGAAAAGGATTCTTTTTATTTGAAATTTTAATAATTGTAAGCATAATATTGTTGATATTTTCTTTTTCTTATATAAAAGTTTTGAAAATTAGAGAAGAAAGAGATTTAGAAAGAGCTGTATTGGTTATTTTAAAGACTTTAGAGGGATATTCTGCCAATAGTTTATTAATGGCTATAGAGTATAAAATAAAACTACAATACAATAATAATAAAATAGAAGTACAGAAGAACTCTGAAAATAAAATATTGGAAGAGGTTATCCAATTACCAAGTAAATTAAAATATAGAATTCCTTATACAATAAATAGTAATTTAAAATTGTTGGATAATATGGAAATAAAAACTACAATAAATGGAAATATTTCTGATTCTTTTACAACTTATATTTTAGATTATAGTGGGAATATAAAATACAGGGTTGCTATTTATAATTTTCAAGAAAATAAATTAGTAAAAATAAATGTCTATAAAAAAATATATGGAGAAAAGATTTCAGAAGATAAATTACTAGATTATCATCAAAGGTTATTTGAAGAAGAGGAGTTAGGAAATGATTGGAGAAAGTGGTAACAAAAAAGAAAAAATTAAATTTATGAATACTGCTTTTTCTTCTAATGAAAATTCTAAAGTAGAAATTTTTATGAATAATATTTTTATTGATGGAATAAATTTAAATGCTAGTGATATTCATATAGAAACTTATAATGATTATTTTAGAATAAGATATAGGATAGATGGAATATTGATTGAAAAAGGAAAATATAAAATTCAAGATATTGCTCCTTTGATTTCAAGAATAAAAATTTTATGTAATTTAGATATTACAGAAAAAAGAATACCACAAGATGGGAGAGTAGATGGGCTATATAAGGGGAGAGAATTAGATTTTAGAGTATCTGTTGTCCCAACTTATTTTGGAGAAAAGTTAGTTATAAGAATTTTATATAAAGAAACTGCTCAAAAAACTTTGGAAGAATTGGGATTTAAAAAAGAATATTATTTAAAATTATTTGAAATAATAAAAAGAAAATCTGGAATGTTAATTATTTCAGGACCTATGGGAAGTGGAAAAACTACTTCAATGTATGCAATATTAAATGAAATAAATGGAGTAGAAAAAAATATAACAACTATTGAAGACCCTATTGAGTACACTTTAGAAGGAATAAATCAAATTCAATGTAAAAATGATATTGGATTAGATTTTTCAACTATTTTAAAATCAATATTAAGACAAGATTCTGATGTAATTATGATAGGGGAAATAAGAGATAGAGAAACAGCAGAAATTGCTATAAAAGCTTCTTTAACAGGACATTTGATTATTTCAACTTTACATACAAAGAATACTATAAGTGCAATAAAAAGATTGATGAGTTTAGGAATAGAACCATATATGATATCGGCTGGTCTCAAAGGAATACAAAATCAAAGACTTGTTAGAAGATTATGTCCTTATTGTAAAATAGAAGATAATAATTTAGAAGAAAAATTAAAAATTTTAGGTATAGAAAATAATAAAATTTTTAACAATAAGATTTATACTGCTAAAGGTTGTGAGTATTGTAATTATACTGGGTATAAAGGAAGGATTTTAGTTGGCGAATTTTTATATATAAATGATGAGATAGAAAATATAATCACTTCTGATTTTAGTACTTTAGAATTAGAGAATAGATTGAAAGAATTAGGAATAAAAACTATAGTAGAAAATGGTTTAGAATTTGTTAAACAAGGTTTAACTTCATTAGATGAGTTAATAAGAGAGTGTTAATTATGAAAATATTTTTTTATTTGGTGTGTGATAAGATAGGAAATAAAAAAATAGGTTTTTTAAAAGGACAATCTAAAAATGAAGTTGAAAATTCTTTGAGGAAAAAAGGTTATTTAATTATAAAGATAAAAAAGATAATTTTTATTCAAAGTGAAATCTCAAAAGCAGAATTAAAAGATTTTTTTATGAAATTAAAAGTGTTTGTAAAAAATGGATATCAATTTTATAAAATTATTGAGATTTTTCAGGGAAATGAAAAATTAGATTTTTATATAGAAAGAATGAAAAAATCTATTAATGAAGGAAGAAATTTACATAGTATTTTTGAAGAAAGTGGTTTGCCTTTAAAAGAAGTTGATATATTTATACTAAGAGCAGGAGAAGAAACAGGAAAATTATATAATTCTTTTGAAGGAATAGAAGAAAGGATTTCTCAAGAGATTGAAAAACAAAAGAGAATAAGAAAGATTTTGTTTTACCCAATTTTAGTGTTATTGATAGTTATAGTATTATTAATATTTTTAGGAAAATTTATATTACCTGATTTTGTAAATATTATTGGAAAAGATAGAATTCCAATTTTTACAATGGTAATAATTTTTTTAGCAAATAATATTATATATGTTTTTTTATTTTTGATTATCTTTTTTATAGGGATAAAAAAATTATATAAGAACAAAAGAGAGAGAATAATAGAATTTTTTTTAAAAAATAAAATACTATCAAAAATAATTATAGGAAATTTTATATTATATTTTTCCAAAATTTTAGTTATACTTTTGGAATCTGGAATAAGTTTAAGTGATGCTATATCTATAATAATAGATTCTATAAACAATGATTTTTTTAGAAAAAAATTATTAATGGCTAAAAATCATCTTATAAAAGGAAAAGACATATTTTATTCTTTAGAATCTATGGATATATTTGATAAAGTAGAATTAGAATTTATAAAAACAGGAGAACAAAGTGGGGAATTGTCTTCGATGTTTCAACTTATATACGAAAGAAAAAAAGAAGTTTTAGATGAAAAAATAGATAGATTTATAAAATTATTGGAACCAACCTTGATTTTAATTATCGGGATTATTGTAGGAGGAATATTTTTAGGAATATATGGTCCTATATTAGAGATGATGAATAATATATAACAATGTAATAAAGGGGGAAGTGTTATGAACAGTAAAGAAAAAGGATTTTCTTTAATTGAAGTTTTAGTAGTGTTGGGGATAATAGGATTATTTGCTAGCTTTTTAACACCAAAAGTATCAAACTATTTAGCTCTAGGAAAAGATACAAAAGTTATTACTACTTTACAAAATTTAAGAACTGCTTCTGAAATGTATTATTTTACAACTGGAGAAACTTTAGGAAAAGATAAATTAGATGGCAATTTATCAAGTACAGAATTAGAAAAATTAAAAGATTATATTTCAGGTGGATATAAGGAGCTTTTAAATAGTAATGAGGGAGAAGGAAAAGAGATAGTTTGTGAGATAGGTGGAAGTAGAAATGAAAAAATAGACACTCCAGGGGAAGCAGACTCTGTTATAACTTATGGAGGTAAAGTTAAATTTACTTTTAAAGCTCCTGATGGAGAAAAATCTGATGGAATAAAATTATGGATATTACCAGAAAATGGGGTAGGAGCTTATACAATAAAAGGGGAAAAATGGACAGAGTTATAATAGAAATATTATTTTTCATAGTATTATTTCTAATAGCTTTCATAGATTTAAAGAAAAAAATAATTCCAGATTCTTTAACAGGATTATTATTCTTATTCGGAGTTTTTAGAATTTTTTTATTTAAGGAAAGTTTTGAAAATAAAATAATAGGAATGAGTCTATTTCCTATATTCTTTTTAATTTTATATGGATATGGAGAAAGTATATTTAAAAAAGAAGTAGTAGGTTTTGGGGATATAAAATTATTGTGGACAATAGGATTTTATATAGGTTATAGAGGAATATATGAATTATTGATATTTTATAATATAATTTTTCTAATAGCACCATTATATGGATTTTTATATTATAAGTTTAGAAAGAAAAAAGAAGTTCCATTTGCACCAATATTAGCAATAGGAACTTTTATTTTTCGTATTTTTCAAAGGAAATTTTTATGAAGAGAAAAGGTTTTTTATTGATAGATTTGATTGTATCTATTTTTTTATTTGTTAATGTAATTTTGGGGTTACTTTTATTGTTGAATAAAAATAATGATAAAGCAAGAAAATTATTGATAGAAACTGATAAAAAAAGATTGATTTTTAATATAGAAAATATTATTGAAAGGGATTTAAAAAGAGATTTTTCAATAGCTAAATATCAATTAATTCAAAAAGATGAAATATTTTATTTAGAAAATTTATTAAAAAATAATGTTACAAAAATTGGAAAATATAAATATTTAAAGTTAGAGGATATAAAAAATATAAAAACTTTAAAAAAAGAAGTTTTATTAGAAAATCAAGTTATAGGTGAAGTATATATTTTTTATTTGGAATTTGAAAATAAAAAAATCGAAAAAATAATAGAGGGAGTTTATGAAAAATAAAGGTTACTTTATTTTAGAAGGGATTGTTGTATTAGGAATTTTTACAACAATACTTACAGTTAGTTTTTCTGTTTTTTCAAACTCAATGAAGATAAAAAATAATCTTTTAAATATATCCAATGTAGAGATAAATTATAGAAGAAATATTGATTATATGTTAAAAGAGATAAAAAATGGGAAAAAATTAAATTTAGATATAGATAGATTAAAATTTAGAAAAAATATTATTGAAAATAATATTTCTAAAGAGATAGAAATAACTTATTATTTTTCAGGAACTTCTCTATTAAGAAAAGCAAGTAATTCTGAAAAGTATGAAAGTTTTTTAGAAAATATAAAGGGGGAATTTTCTTTTAAAGAAAATCTTTTAAATCTAGTATTAAAATTTAAAGATAGAGAGGAAGAATATGTGGTGTATATCTGACAAAAAGAGAGGAAGCCTTTTGATTTTAGTTATATCTCTTCTATCTGTTATTAGTTGGAGTATATTTACAGTTAGTTTTATAATTCAAAAAGAATTTAAAAAGAAAAGTTTGGAAAAACAATTTGAAAAAAGAGTGGAAAAAGAAGAGATTTCTAAAATTTTTATTAAACTTTATACAAATTATATTGAAGAGGAGATAGGTAAAAATTCTGATTTAGAAGATAGGATAGACTATCTCTTATTTTTTAATGGAAAAAATATTATAGAAAATAATTTTGATGATAAGGAAGTAATATCAGATAGTGGATACTATATAGAGAAAATTTATTTAAAGAAGTCTTATGAAGATGATAATTTATACAAAGAGATTTATTCTAAAGATAGAAGACAAAAAAATAATTATAGAGGAATAATAAATAATTTTTCTTATATAAATAACTATAATCAAATTAAAGTAAATTTAAAAAAAATAGAAAGTACAGTAAAAATTAATAATAAAATTTATAAAACTGATATTTTTGGTATAGTGGAAATAAAATATTTTTTTAAAGGAAGTAGTTATCCTTGGGAAAAATTTGAGAAAATTAGGGGAGATATTGATGTATACTTTTATGAAAGATAAAAGATTAATAGTAGAAATAGGAGAAAATCAAATAAAAATCTTGTTAAATGATGAAGAAGTTGAAAAAATTAATAGAACTTTTAATTATTTGGATGAAGATTTAAAAAAGATAAAGAGAATATTCCTTAGGAAAAAAGTAAATTTTATTTTTAAAGATGATTTTTTTATAAAAAAAGAATTATTGGATAAAGAAAAATTAGAATATATTGATGTAAAAAGATATGTAAAAAATGAACTTTTAGAGGATTTAGAAGAGGAAAAAGATTTTTATTCTGTGAATTATTTTTATAATGAAAATGAAGAGTGTGAAATTTTTGTATATGAAGAGGGAGTTATATCAAATTTCATAGAATTTTTATTGAAAGAAAATATAAATGTTGAAGAGATATATTTTTCTGAAAAGTATATTTTAAAAGATTATAAAGAAGTACTTAAAAATAATAAAAAAGATAATCTATTTTGGATAATTTTAATAATAGGGATTGTATTAGGGATTAGTTATGGGGGAAATCTTTATTATAAAAAAGTTTTAGAGACACAATTAGAAGAGGTAAAAAATAATTTTTATAGTAAAGAAAAAATATTAAATAGTAAAAAAACAGATTTAGAAAATATAAAAACTGAAATAGAATTTTTAAAAAAAGAAATCAGTAAAAATAATATAAAAAATAAAAAATTTTTAAATGAAATTATGTGGATAATAAGTATTGCTCCAAATTCCTTAGGATTTAATAAGGTTTATTGGGAAAAAGGAAATATAATAATAAATGGGGCTGGAGATAGATTAGAAGATATATTGTATTTTATTAAGTTGTTAGAAAATGATGAGCGAATAGAAAAATTGAATTATGATTATATAATTAAAAAGGAAAATATTTATGATTTTATATTGGAGTTGAAAGTTTTTTATGAATGATTTAGATTTAAAAAATAAAATAATTTTATTAATTGTTATTTTAGGAGGGGTAATCTCTTTTTTTATAACTCCATTAGAGAAAAATCTATCTTTGAAAAAGGAGATTAAAAATTACTCATATAAATTGAGGAATAGTGATAAAAAAATATCCATAGTGAAAAATAAAATTTTGGAAGCCGAAAAAGAACTTGGGAATCTTCAGATTGAAGAAAAGACTATGGGGGAAAAAGTTTATAAATTTAATAATATCTCTCAAGGAAATCTCTATATAAATAATTTAATTGAAAAAAATAATTTGGAAATTTTAGAAATCGGAAGAATAGAAAGAATGGAGAAAAGTGTTTTTATACCTTATAAAATTATTGGGAGAGAGGAAAATATAATAAAGTTTATAGAAAAAGTAGAAAATGAAAATAAAATTTTTCTTTTAAATAATAGTTTTGAACTTTTAAAAGAGAATGAATTATTAAAAATTAGTTTTAGAGGGAATTATTTTGTAGAGGAAAATGAAAAAGTAATCAATGAGGGGGAGAGAAAAAACTTAAGTGGTAAAAAATTTTTAGTGGAAAAAGTAGAGTTTATAAATGATAGTGTGGGGATAATAGAGTTATCTGATAAAAAAATTTATATAAATGGAGAAAAAATAATAAGAATTTATAGGAATAATTATATATTTAGAATAGAAAATAAAAAATTAATTATTAGGGAGAAAATATTATGAAAAAAATAATTATTGGGATTGTATTTCTAGTCTTTTCTGTATTTTTATTTGGAAAAGATGAAAATATAAAAAAATTGGGAAATGTCTATTATTCTAATGAGATAAATGTTAAAGATATAAGTTTAGAAAACTTTTTGTTATTTTTATCAGAAGAAAGTGGAGTAACTGTTATATCATCTCAAAAAATAAAAAATGATAAAATATCTTTATATATTAATGAGAATAAAAATTTTTTTGAGATTTTAGATATTTTGTGTAATTCACAGGAATATATGATAAAGGACAGAGGGAACTATATTTATATATCCTCTAGATTTGAGAATAAAGAAAATAAAGGGATTTTAGTAGGAAGAGTTACTTCTGATGATTTTGGAGAAAATTTAGAAAAGGTAAAAGTTACTCTTTTAGATGGATATTCAAAACCAAATTATACTTCTAGTGATGGAGTATATAAAATAGATGATATCTCTTATGGAGTTTATTTTTTAAGAGTTGAAAAAGAGGGGTATGATACAGTAGGAGAAATAATTACAATTGATAAATCTCACAATATTTTAAATATTAATTTGAAAAAGAAATATCAAGTGATAAAAAAACAGGAGATTTCTAAAAAACAATTTGTAGTTAAAAAAGTTAAAGTTGGAGATTTAGAAAATCTAAAAATAGAGGAATTTATTTCAGATGAATTAAAAAATAATGTGAAACTTACAAGGGATAATAAGAAAAATATCTTGTATATAAGTGGAAGAGAAGAAAAGGTCGATATAGTAAAGGAAAATATAGAAAAAATTTGTCATTCAAATAAAGGGATAAGAATATCAGCTCAAATTTTAGACATAACGGATAATTTGTTTGAAGAATTAGGATTTTCTTGGATATATGGAGCTAATGAAAAGGGATATAAAGGAAATCAACTTGTGGGAGGTTCTTTAAATAATAGTTATATAGGTGGAATTGGGAGTATTTTTACTACAACTTTCAATTATATAAAAACTTTTAAAAATAATGAAGACTATTTAAATTTTGGAATAAATTTATTAAAATCAACACAAGATTTAAAAATAAGTTCTACTCCTGTGCTAGTTACAAGCAATGGTGAAGAAGCTAGTTTAAAAGTGATACTGGAACAAATTGTTGGACAGGAAAGAGTGGAGAATACAGATAATAATCAGAATACTTATATTCCTATTTTTAGAGAAGCTGGGATAATTCTTAAGGTTTTGCCAGAAATTTTAGATGATGAGTATATTTCGCTAAAGGTAAGTATAGAAAGTAGTGATTTCAAAATTTTAAATGAAAATACTTCTTCAGAAACTGATGGAGAAAATAATTATGGGGGAAAAGTTTCTAGAAATATTGAATCTACTTTGAGAATAAAAAATGGTGAAACAGTATTTTTAAGTGGACTTAAAAAAGGAGTTGTTCAAAAGAATCAAAGTAAAGTTCCATTTTTAGGGGATATTCCTGTAATTGGTTTCTTTTTTAGTAATAATAGAGATATAAAACAAGTGACAGATTTATATATAAGACTTAGAGTAGATGTAATAGAAAATAAAGGTTTTCAAGGAATTGATATGAAAAATTTTGAAAAAATTGACTAAAAAGATTGATATTATTCCTATTTGTTAGTAAAATATTAGTATGTAATACATATATTAGGTATTGTCCATGGAGGAAAAATGAAAAAAGAAAGATTAATAGAGATAATTTCAAATTTTAGAAAAGTAAGATTAGCTGTTATAGGGGATATAATGTTAGATGATTATTTAATAGGAAGTGTAGATAGAATTTCTCCTGAAGCTCCAGTACCAGTAGTTTTAATAAAGAAAGAAAAATTTGTTTTAGGGGGGGCTGGAAATGTTATAAATAATCTAGCTACTTTAGGGGCTAAAAGTTATTGTTATGGAGTAGTTGGTGACGATATAGATGGTGACCGCCTAATGAAATTTATGAAAAATTTAGGTGTAGATGTAAGTGGAATAATAAGAAGTGAAGAAAGACCAACTGTTGTAAAAAGAAGAGTTTTAGGTGGAAGTCAACAATTATTAAGACTTGATTGGGAAGACCCAACAGATATAAATGTTATATTAGAAGAAGCTATATTAGAGAAATTTTCTCAAGCTCTTGATAATATAGATGGAATAATATTATCTGATTATGATAAAGGTGTTTTAACTCCAAAAGTATCTAAAGAAATAATAAAAATGGCTAGAAAAAAAGGAAAAATAGTGGTAGTAGATCCAAAACCATCTAATGTAGAAAATTATATTGGAGCTTCTTCCATGACACCAAATAGAAAAGAAGCTGAACTTTGTTTAGGAAAACCTAAAAAGAAAACAATAGATGAAATAGGAACTGAGATAAGAGAAAAAATAAAATTAGAGAATTTACTTATGACTAGAAGTGAAGAGGGAGTAAGTCTTTATGAAGAGGATAAAGTAACAAATATTCCTACATTTGCCAAAGAAGTTTATGATGTAACAGGGGCTGGTGATACAGTTATATCAGTATATACATTAGCTAAAGCAGCTGGAGCTACTTGGGAAGAGGCTGCTAAGATAGCTAATACAGCAGCTGGAGTTGTAGTTGGAAAGATAGGAACTTCTACAGTAACTGTAGAAGAAATTATAAATTTTTATGATGAAATTTATAAGGAGTGGAATTAAAATTGTATAGAATAGGAAATGGTTATGATGTTCATAAATTAGTAGAAGGAAGAAAATTAATTTTAGGTGGAGTAGAAATTCCTTATGAAAAGGGTTTATTGGGACACTCAGATGCTGATGTTTTAGTTCATAGTATAATGGATGGAATATTAGGAGCTCTAGCTTTAGGAGATATTGGACAACATTTTCCAGATAATGATAATAAATATCACAATATTGATAGTATGATTTTATTAAAAAAAGTTAAAGAGTTAATGAATGAAAAAGGATATCAAATAGAAAATTTAGATTCAATTATTGTTGCTCAAAAGCCAAAATTAAAAGATTATATTTTAGAGATGAGAAAAAAGATATCAGAAGTTTTAGAAATTGATATAGAAAATGTTAGTATAAAAGCGACAACAGAAGAAAAACTTGGATTTACAGGAAATGGAGATGGAATGAAATCATATTCTGTTGTGTTATTAAAAAAATATTAGGGGGAATTATATGCCATTTGTAAAAATTAGTGGAATTTCAAAAGAAAAAGTTATAGAAATTAGTGAAGATTTAAAAAATATAATTGTAAAAGAAACAGAAACTCCAAAAGAAAGAATTAGAGTTTTCTATGATAGTACAGTTGAAATTTTTGACCAAAAAGAAGTTACAGAGAGAATAATGATTGATATACAATGGTTACCACGTCCAAAAGAGATGAGAGAAAAGGTTTCTCAAGCTTATTTTTCTTATTTTGAAGATAGAGGTTATAAAAATATAAGAATATATTTTGAAGATATCAATAAAGAATACTATTTTGTAAAAAATTAACCTTAAAATAAAATAAATAACTTTTTATCTAAAGATACCGTCTTTATTAATAAATTAAGAAAGATGGTATTTTTATTATTATTTATTTGTGAAAATACGATTAAAAAAAGAGCTTTAATAAAGAAAAATTAACAATTTGATATTATTAATATAAAAAATGTATTAAAATAATATAAAAAATATATTTTTAAAGTTGGTAAAATTGGACTATAATACTAAATATCAAATGAAAAGATGTCCCAATAAATATAAAATAATAAAGTAAAGAAGCAATTTTAAAACAAAGTATCAAAAATTAACCGAAAATAATTAAAATTAAAGGGGGATATATAAATGGAATTTGTAACATATGAACAAGAAGGATTTGTTGGAATAGTAACTATTAATCGTCCAAAAGCTTTAAATGCTTTAAATAGTAAAGTTTTAGAGGAACTTGATGAAGTATTTTCTAATGTAGATTTAGAAACAACTAGAGCTTTAATACTTACAGGAGCAGGAGAAAAATCTTTTGTTGCTGGAGCTGATATAGGAGAAATGAGTACTCTTACAAAAGAACAAGGAGAAGCTTTTGGTAAAAAAGGGAACGATGTATTTAGAAAAATAGAAACATTCCCAATTCCTGTAATTGCAGCAGTTAATGGATTTGCTCTTGGTGGAGGATGTGAAATTTCAATGAGCTGTGATATAAGAATTTGTTCAGAAAATGCTGTGTTTGGACAACCAGAGGTTGGATTAGGAATCACTCCAGGATTTGGAGGAACTCAAAGACTTGCTCGTATAGTTGGAGTTGGAAAAGCAAAAGAGATGGTATATGCAGCAACAAATATAAAAGCTGATGAAGCTTATAGAATAGGACTTGTAAATGCAGTATATCCTCAAACAGAATTGATGGAGATGGCTAAAAAATTAGCAAACAAAATATCAAAAAATGCTCCTATCGCTGTTAGAGCTTGTAAAAAAGCCATAAATGAAGGTTTAGATGTTGATATGGACAAAGCTATTGTAATAGAGGAAAAAGCTTTTGGAAGTTGTTTTGAAAGTGAAGACCAAAGAGAAGGAATGAATGCTTTCTTAGAAAAAAGAAAAGTAGAAGGATTTAAAAATAGATAAACTATATTAGAACTTAATTAAATTAAGATAGATGAGGAGGATTTAAAATGAAAATAGGAGTTATTGGAGCAGGAACAATGGGGTCTGGAATTGCTCAAACATTTGCACAAACAGAAGGATTTGAAGTAATGTTATGTGATATAAATCAAGAATTTGCAGCAAATGGTAAAAAGAAAATAGCTAAAGGATTTGAAAAAAGAATTGCTAAAGGAAAAATGGAACAATCAGTAGCTGATTCAATATTAGCTAAAATAACAACAGGAACAAAAGAAATTTGTGCTGATTGTGATTTAGTAATAGAAGCTGCTATAGAAAATATGGAAATAAAAAAACAAACTTTTAAAGAATTAGATGAGATTTGCAAACCAGAAACAATTTTTGCTACAAATACATCTTCTTTATCAATAACTGAAATAGGAGCAGGACTTTCAAGAGCAGTAATAGGAATGCATTTTTTCAACCCAGTACCAGTAATGAAATTAGTAGAAGTAATAGCTGGACTTAATACACCAGTAGAAGTTGTAGAAAAAATAAAAGAAATTTCTGAAATAATAGGAAAAGTTCCAGTACAAGTAGAAGAAGCTCCAGGATTTGTTGTTAATAGAATATTAATTCCAATGATAAATGAGGCAATAGGAATTTATGCTGATGGAGTAGCTTCAGTAGAAGGGATAGATGCTGCAATGAAATTAGGAGCAAACCATCCAATGGGACCATTAGCTTTAGGAGATTTAATAGGTCTAGATGTATGTTTAGCAATAATGGAAGTTTTATACAATGAAATGGGAGATACAAAGTATAGACCTCATCCATTATTAAGAAAAATGGTTCGTGGAAAACAATTAGGAATGAAAACAGGAAAAGGATTCTACGACTATACTAAATAATAGTTGCTATAGAGATTAACTTTCTTTAAGCTCGAAAATTTTTCGAGCTTATTTTATAAAAATGTTAAAAAATGTTTTAAAATTTAAAAATAATATATAAAATATATTTTAAAAAAAACAAAAATTGAATTATAATAAAATATATAAAAAATGATGGTTTTTATATCAAAAGGTTTAAAACAAAACATAAATTATAAAAATAAACTTGATAAAAAACCTAAATAATAAAAATCAGGAGGAAAACATGTCAAAAGTATATTTAGTAAAAGCAAAAAGAACTCCAATAGGAAGTTTTCTAGGAAGTTTAAAAGATGTTAAACCTGGAGATTTAGGAGCATTAGTTGTAAAAAATATAATTGAAGAAACAGGAATTAACCCAGCTGATTTAGATGAAGTTGTAATGGGAAATGTACTTCATGCAGGACATAAACAAGGAATAGGGAGACAAGTAGCTATAAAAGCTGGAATTCCACAAGAAGTACCAGGATATTCAGTAAATATGATTTGTGGTTCTGGATTAAAATCAGTTTATTTAGCTTATTGTGAAATAAAATCAGGACAATCTAATATGATAATAGCTGGAGGAGTAGAATCTATGTCTCAAGCAGGATTTGTTTTACCAGCTTCTGTTAGATCTGGAGTAAAAATGGGAGATCTTAAATTAGTAGATCATATGATAGCTGATGGATTAACAGATGCATTTCATGAATATCATATGGGAATTACAGCAGAGAATATTGCTGAAAAATATGGAATCACAAGGGAAGAACAAGATGAATTTGCAATGAATTCTCAAAGAAAAGCGATTGCAGCTGTTGATTCTGGAAGATTTGCTGATGAAATAGTTCCAGTACCAGTAAAAATAAAAAAACAAGAAGTTTTATTTGATAAGGATGAACATCCAAATAGAAAATCAACACCAGAAATATTAGCAAAATTAAAAACAGCTTTCAAAAAAGATGGAACAGTAACAGCAGGAAATGCTTCTGGATTAAACGATGGAGCTTCAGCAGTTTTATTAGCATCAGAAGAAGCTGTAGCAAAATATAACTTAAAACCAATGGCAGAAGTTTATGCTGTAGGGCAAGGTGGAGTAGACCCAGCATATATGGGATTAGGACCAGTTCCAGGGATTAGAGATGTATTGAAGAAAGCAGGATTAAAAATAACAGACATAGACTTATTTGAGTTGAATGAAGCTTTTGCTGCTCAATCTTTAGGAGTTTTAAGAGAAGTTTGTGAAGAACATGGAGTAACAAAAGAATGGATGTTAGAAAGAACAAATGTAAATGGTGGAGCAATAGCATTAGGACATCCAATTGGAGCTTCTGGAAATAGAATATTGACTACATTAGTTTATGAAATGGAAAAAAGAGATTTAACTTATGGACTAGCAACACTATGTATTGGTGGAGGAATGTCTGTAGCAGTAATATTAAAAAGAAATAAATAGTAAATTTAAAATAGCTTATTAGTGTTATAGCACTAATAAGCTATTATATAGAACAAAAACTTATCATTTTATGATAAAAATAGGCTCAATATTTTAAAAAACGTAAAAAAAGTGGAAAAATGGTTGATTTTACACACAATTTTATTATAAAATGATAAGTGACAAAGTTTAGCTAAAAAATCAGTAGGAGGATTAGATAGAATGGAATTCAATATACCTAAAACACATGAACTTTTCAGACAAATGATAAGAGAATTTGCTGAAAAAGAAGTAAAACCTTTAGCTGCAGAGGTTGATGAAGAAGAAAGATTCCCAATGGAAACTGTTAAAAAAATGGCAGAAATAGGAATAATGGGAATACCAATTCCAAAAGAATATGGAGGAGCTGGAGGAGATAACTTAATGTATGCTATGGCTGTTGAAGAGTTATCAAGAGTTTGCGCAACTACAGGAGTTATAGTATCAGCACATACATCTTTAGGAACTTGGCCAATTCTAGCTTTTGGAACTGAAGCTCAAAAGCAAAAATATTTACCAGGTCTAGCAAAAGGTGAATTAATAGGTGCATTTGGATTAACAGAACCTAATGCTGGAACAGATGCTGCAGGACAACAAACAACAGCAGTATTAGATCCAGAAACAAATGAATGGATTATTAATGGTTCAAAAATATTTATAACTAATGCTGGATATGCAGATGTATATGTAATATTTGCTATGACAGATAAAAGTTTAGGATTAAAAGGAATTTCTGCTTTCATAATTGAAAAAGGAACACCAGGATTTACTATTGGTAAAAAAGAGAAAAAACTTGGAATTAAAGGATCTGCAACTTGTGAATTAATATTTGAAAATGCAAGAATACCAAAAGATAACCTATTAGGACAAGAAGGAAAAGGATTTAAAATTGCTATGATGACTCTTGACGGAGGAAGAATAGGAATTGCATCTCAAGCTTTAGGAATAGCTCAAGGAGCTTTAGATGAAACAGTAGCATATACAAAAGAAAGAAAACAATTTGGAAAAGCTATTGCTAAATTCCAAAATACTCAATTCCAATTAGCTGATCTAGATGTAAAAGTAGAAGCATCAAGATTATTAGTTTATAAAGCAGCTTGGAAGAAAAGTGCAGGATTACCATATTCAGTAGATGCAGCAAGAGCAAAATTATTCGCTGCTGAAACAGCTATGGAAGTAACAACAAAAGCAGTTCAATATCATGGAGGATATGGATACACTAGAGAATATCCAGTAGAAAGAATGATGAGAGATGCTAAGATAACTGAAATTTATGAAGGAACTTCAGAAGTTCAAAGAATGGTAATAGCAGGACACTTATTCAAATAGGAAACTTTAGGTAAAAAACATATTGAAAAATATTGGAGGACAAAAAATGAAAATAGTAGTTTGTATAAAACAAGTTCCAGATACAACAGAGATAAAATTAGATCCTGTAAAAGGAACACTTATAAGAGATGGAGTTCCTAGTATCATGAACCCTGATGATAAAGGTGGATTAGAAGAAGCTTTAAAATTAAAAGATATGTATGGAGCACATGTAACAGTTATAACAATGGGACCTCCTCAAGCTGACGCTATATTAAGAGAAGCATATGCTATGGGAGTTGACAGAGCTATACTATTAACAGATAGAAGATTTGCTGGAGCAGATACATTAGCTACATCAAACGCTTTAGCAGCAGCATTAAGAGAATTAGATTATGATTTAATAATCGCAGGAAGACAAGCAATTGACGGAGATACAGCACAAGTAGGACCACAAATTGCTGAACATTTAGGAATACCTCAAATATCTTATTTAAAAGAAATGAAATACAATGAAGAAGCTAATACAATAACAGTAAAAAGAGTTATAGAAGATGGATACTATCTATTAGAAACTCAATTACCAGCATTAGTAACAGTTTTATCTGAAGCTAATACTCCAAGATATATGAGAGTTGGAAATATTGTTGATGCATTCGATAAAGAAGTTGAAGTTTGGACAGTAGACAACGTAAAAATAGAAGTTGAGAAACTTGGATTAAAAGGATCTCCAACACAAGTTAAAAAATCATTTACTAAAGGAGCTAAACAAGCTGGAAAAGTATTTGATGACTTAGATACTAAACAAGCAGTAGACTTAATTGTAGAAAAATTAAAAGAAAAATTCGTTATATAATTAATACGAATATAAAACCTTAAGATAAAGGAGATAGAATAATGAATTTAAGCGATTATAAAGGAATAGCTGTATTTGCTGAACAAAGAGATGGGCAATTACAAAATGTAGGATTAGAATTATTAGGAAAAGCAAGAGAATTAGCAGAAAGCTTAGATAATAAAGAAGTAACTGCTATATTAATAGGAAGCGAAATTGAAGGATTAGCAAAAGAATTAATAGCTTATGGAGCAGATAAAGTTTTAGTAGTAGACAAACCAGAATTAAAATACTACGATACAGAAGCTTATACACAAACTTTTAAAGCTATAATAGATGCTAAAAAACCAGAAATAGTATTATTTGGAGCAACAACTTTAGGAAGAGACTTAGCTCCAAGAGTATCTTCAAGAATGACAACAGGACTTACTGCTGACTGTACAAAACTTGAAATTTCTGCAGATGAAAATAAAAGATTAGAAATGACAAGACCTGCATTTGGTGGAAACTTAATGGCAACAATTATTTGTCCTAATCATAGACCACAAATGTCAACTGTAAGACCAGGAGTTATGCAAAAAATAGCTAAAGATGAAAATAGAGAAGGAATAGTAGAAAAATTTGACTTTGTTTTAGATTCATCTAAATTAAAAGTAAAAGTACTAGAAGTAGTAAAAGAAGAGAAAAATAAAATAGATATTACAGAAGCTAAAATATTAGTTTCTGGAGGAAGAGGAATTGGTTCAACTGAAAACTTCAAAAATCTAGAAGCTGTTGCAAAAGAAATTGGAGCAGAAGTATCTGCATCAAGAGCAGCTGTAGATGCTGGATATATGGACCATGACAGACAAGTAGGACAAACTGGTAAAACAGTTAGACCTGATATTTACTTTGCATGTGGAATTTCAGGAGCTATCCAACACGTTGCTGGAATGGAAGAATCTGAATACATAATTGCTATCAACAAAGATAAATATGCACCTATATTTGGAATAGCAGATTTAGGAATTGTTGGAGATGCAAATAAAATAGCTGTATTATTAGCTGAAGAATTAAAGAAAGTAAAAGCAGCAAAATAAACTTTGTCAAAATTAAAAGCTAGGAGTTAATCCTAGCTTTTTTTATTATTAAAATTTAAATATAATATAGGTTTTATAAAATGTAGAGAGTATATTTTTAGTATACTCTCTATATTTGATGTTAAAACTATGGTTATTATGAAAGTTATAATTTAAAATAACTTAATGGAAAATTATTATAATTATTATGGTAAAACTTCTATAGTAACTCTTCTATTTGCTTTTCTTCCTTCTAAAGTACTGTTAGAAGCTATTGGCATATCAGGACCTTTTCCTACTATTGCAAATCTATTAGGAGATACTCCCCTAGAAACTAAATAATTTCCAACTGTAAGTGCTCTTTTTTGAGAAAGAGTCATATTATATTCACGAGAACCTGTAGAGTCTGTATGTCCAGTAACAATAATATTTGATTTAGGATATTTATTTAAAACAGTAGCAATACCATCTAAATGTCTAGTAAATTGAGATTTTAAAGATGAGCTGTTTAAATTAAAAGTTAGTCCTTCAGGAATATTTAATAAAATAGAAGACCCAGTATTAATAATTTCTACTCCTGAATTATATAAAATATTTCTAAATTCATTTTCTTGTTGTTGTAAATGAGCACCTATAGCAGTACCGATTAAAGCCCCAGCAGCAGTTCCTATAAGAGTTCCTTTAGTATTACCACCAATTAATTGTCCTGCTAAAGCTCCAGCAGCAGCTCCACTTAAAGCTCCACCAGAAGTATAAGACATGGATCCTTCAGGTCTTACAAAATTAGAAGTACATCCAGAAATTAAAATTGCTGAAATAAAAAATCCAACTATAATTTTTTTTGTTTTCATATGAAACCTCCTTAAAAATTTTAGTAAAATGGAAAGTACAGATAAAGCTTCTACTTAAATTATAACTTATATATTAAAACTAAGCAAATTTTTTTAAAAAAATTAAAAATAAAAAACATTGAAAATAAAAGAAAAATATGAAAAAATAAAAAAAATCTAAAAAAAGTATTGACATAAACTATATATTATGGTATCATTATTCTTGTCTTAAGGGACGTCGGAATATAGCGCAGTCCGGTAGCGCACTTGCCTTGGGAGCAAGGGGCCGCAAGTTCGAATCTTGCTATTCCGACCATTAAGCGGGAATAGCTCAGTTGGTAGAGCGTCAGCCTTCCAAGCTGAATGTCGCGAGTTCGAACCTCGTTTCCCGCTCCATTTTTATGTTAATGTGTCTGTAGCTCAGCTGGATAGAGCAACGCCCTTCTAAGGCGTGGGTCAGGGGTTCGAATCCCTTCAGACACGCCATATATGGTGACTGTAGTTCAGTTGGTAGAGCGCCAGTTTGTGGCACTGGTTGTCGCGAGTTCGAGCCTCGTCAGTCACCCCAACAATGCGTCATTAGCTCAGTAGGTAGAGCACACGACTTTTAATCGTGTTGTCACTGGTTCAAATCCAGTATGACGCACCATATTTATTAGTGCGAGGATGGCGGAATTGGCAGACGCGCTAGACTTAGGATCTAGTGTCTCCGACGTGAGGGTTCAAGTCCCTCTCTTCGCACCATTTTTTTATAAAAAGAATAATTAAAATAATAAAAGGGCTACTACGGTAGTCCTTTATTTGTATAAAAAATATTTTAAAGTTTTTTGATTTATGTTATAATGACGTTGGATAAAATTTTATAGTTTAGGAAAATAAAATGGAGATATTTGATATAAAAGAAAAAACTAAAATAGATTTTCAAAAGACTCAGAATGAAAAAAATTATTATTTAGGAGAGTTTAAAGAAAATGTAATATCTGCCTTGAGAAAAGAGGATATTGATGAAAATATTCAATATAGGTTTTTAGATTTAATGAAAAAAGAAAATGCTAAATTGCTAAAAATTAGTAGAGAGCTTGAAATGAAAAAAATAAAAAAATATATTGAGTATGCTGAAAAAATTAATTTAAATTATAGGTTAGTTGATGGAATTGCTTATACAGGAGATATAGGAATGGTAATTGTATCTGATTATCCTATTGATAATGAAAATAAAGATGTAATTTTTAAAAATGAAAAAGAAATATATAAAGAAAAAAATCTATCGCCTTTTTATTGGGAGGCAGAAGGAAAAAAAATTTGTAATTTTCATTATAAACAATTAAAAGACAAATTTAAAGAAAAAGAAGACAAATTTAAAAAGATGGGGATATTAGATAAAATTTTAGGATATAAATGTCCTATATGTGAAAAAGAAAAAATAAAAGGAGATATGTAATGGGAGTAGGAGCTTTTAAAATAGTTGGAAATAAAAAATTAGAGGGTATACTAGAAGTAGAAGGGTCAAAAAATGCTTCATTACCAATTTTTATAGCAACTCTTATAGAAAAAGGAACATATGTATTAAAAAATATTCCTGATCTTATGGATATAAGAACATTAATTAAATTATTAGAAAGTCTAGGACTTGAAATAGAGAGATTAGACAGAAATTCTTATAAAATTGTAAATAATGGAATTACTAATATAGAGGCCTCTTATGAATTAGTAAAAAAGATGAGGGCTTCATTTTTAGTAATGGGTCCAATGTTAGCTCATTGTGGAGAAGCAAAAGTTTCATTACCAGGTGGATGTGCAATAGGAGCTAGACCTGTTGACTTACATTTAAAAGGTTTTGAAAATCTAGGTGTTGAAATAACAATAGAACATGGATATGTATATGGAAAAGTAAAAGAAAATGAATTAAAAGGAAATAAAATAGTTTTAGATTTTCCAAGTGTTGGAGCTACAGAAAATATTGTAATGGCAGCTGTAAAGGCTAAGGGAACAACTATAATTGAAAATGTAGCTAGAGAACCAGAGATAGATGATTTATGTAACTTTTTAAATAAAATGGGTGCTAAAATAGAAGGAATAGGAGAGGGAAGATTAATCATAGAGGGTGTAGATAAGTTATATCCTTGTGAATATGAGATAATTCCAGATAGAATAGTAGCAGGAACATTTATAATAGCAGCCATCATGTTTGAAGGGATAAAAGTAAAAGGAGTTTGTGTAGAACATTTAGAAAGTTTCTTAATGAAATTAAAGGAAATGGGAGTTACATATGAAATAGATGAAAATGGATTATTTATAGTAACTTCAAAAATAGATGATTTAAGAGGGGTAAAAGTAAAAACTATGCCTTATCCAGGATTCCCTACAGATTTACAATCTCCAATCATGACTTTAATGTGTTTGGCTAAAGGAAGTAGTGAGATAAAAGAAACAATATTTGAAAATAGATTTATGCATGTTCCTGAATTAAATAGAATGGGAGCAGAGATAACAACAGAAAAAAATATAGCTGTAATAAAAGGAATAAAGAATTTTTCTTCAGCTCAAGTAATGTCTAGTGATTTAAGAGCAGGGGCAGCTTTAGTATTAGCAGCTTTAAAATGTGACGGAGAAAGTATTGTAAATAGAATCTATCATATAGACCGTGGATATGAAGATTTAGATGAAAAATTAAGAAATATTGGGGCGGATATAGAAAGAGTTAAAGAAGAAATATAGGGAGAGCTATGGAAAAAATAATAGGAATAAATCCAGTAATGGAAGTATTAGAAAATAAAGAGAAGAGTATTGAAAAAATAGAGATATTTCAAGGGATAAAAGAAGAAAAAGCAAATATTATTAGAAAAAAAGCTTCTGAAAGAAATATAAAAGTTCAATATATAAAAAAGAAACTTGAAAATTCTCAAGGAGTAATAGCATACATCAGTTCTTATGATTATTATAAAGAATTTGGAGAATTTTTAGAAAAAGTAGCTCCTAAAGAGAAAGATATTATTTTAGTACTTGATGGTGTTCAAGATCCTAGAAATTTTGGTGCAATAATAAGAAGTGCAGAAATTTTTGGAGTATCAGGGATAATTATACCTGAGAGAAATTCTGTAAGTATAAATGAAACAGTTATAAAGACATCAACAGGGGCTATTGAATATGTTGATATAATAAAAGTAACTAATATAACAGAAGCATTAAAAGGATTAAAAAAATTGGGATATTGGGTTTATGGTGCTGAAGGTGATGGAGAAAAAAAATATTTTGAAGAGAAATATCCAAATAAGACAGTAATAGTTCTTGGAAGTGAAGGATTTGGAATTAGAAAAAAAGTTAAGGAAAATTGTGATATTTTAGTAAAAATTCCTATGTATGGAAAAATAAATTCTCTGAATGTTTCTGTTGCTGGAGGAATACTTTTGGCAGAAGTAGCAAAATCTATATACTAAAAAATAATGGGGTGTGGAGATGGATGCATCGGAATTAAATATTTTGATGAAAGCAAAAGCTGGTGATAACGAAAGTTTTGAAATTCTTTTAAAAAAATATGAAAAGTATATTTATATGAATACTAAGGGATATTATCTTGCTGATGGAGAAAGAGAAGATTTAATACAAGAAGGAATAATAGGGCTTTTGAAAGGAATAAAGAGTTACGATAGTGAAAGAGAGGCTTCTTTTAAAACATTTGTGATAATGTGTATGAGAAGGCAAATTATATCAGCTATTAAATCTTCAAATAGTAAAAAAAATAAGTTTATTAATAATTTGAATAATGATTTAGAAACTGGATATATAGATAATAATTATGTAGAAAAATCTCCTAATGCAGAAGAGACATATATATATAAAGAATTAATGGAAGAGTTTAAAGAATATACTAAAGAACATTTTAGTGATTTAGAAAAACAAGTACTAGAAAAATTAATACAAGGTTATAATTATAGTGAAA
Organism: Fusobacterium sp. FSA-380-WT-3A; assembly: GCF_012843705.1. Taxonomy (NCBI): domain Bacteria; kingdom Fusobacteriati; phylum Fusobacteriota; class Fusobacteriia; order Fusobacteriales; family Fusobacteriaceae; genus Fusobacterium; species Fusobacterium sp. FSA-380-WT-3A. Next base: position 23,097 of record NZ_JABAFQ010000010.1, read on the forward strand.
TAGCTAAAATTTTAGATAAATCTCCAAAAGTAATAGATAATACATATCAAAGAATAAAAAATAAAGTAAAAAAATGGTTAAATGAATTTAGAAATATTTAAAAATAAAAATATAGAGAAAGGGGAAAAAATGAAAGAGTATAATTTCAAAGAAATTGAAAAAAAATGGCAAGCAAAGTGGGAAAGTAATGTACTCTTTAAAACAGAAGATAAAGTAAAAGGAAAAGAGAATTATTATGTACTTGTAATGTTGCCTTATCCATCTGGGAAATTACATGTAGGACATGCTAGAAACTATACAATAGGAGATGTAATAGCTAGATATAAAAGAATGAAAGGGTATAATGTTCTTCATCCAATGGGATGGGACTCATTTGGACTACCAGCAGAGAATGCTGCTATACAACATGGGGCACATCCAGCTATATGGACAAAATCAAATATAGAAAATATGAAAAGACAATTAAAATTAATGGGACTTTCATATGATTGGGATAGAGAAGTAGCAACATATACTAAAGAATATTATAGATGGAATCAATGGATATTTAAAAAACTTTATGAAAAAGGATTAGTTTATAAAAAAGTATCTACAGTAAACTGGTGTCCAGAATGTCAAACAGTATTGGCTAATGAACAAGTTGAAGATGGAAAGTGTTGGAGACATTCAAATACTCAAGTAATTCAAAAAGATTTAGAACAATGGTTCTTTAAAATAACAGATTATGCAGAAGAATTATTAACAGGACATGAAGAATTAAGAGAAGGATGGCCTGAAAAAGTATTAACAATGCAAAAAAACTGGATAGGAAAATCATTTGGAACTGAGATAATATTTACAGTAGCTGAAACTGGAGAAAAATTACCTATGTTTACTACAAGAATAGATACTATACATGGTGTTACATATTGTGTAGTAGCTCCTGAACATCCAGTAGTTTCTAAAGTAATAGAAGTTAATCCATCAATTAAAGAAGCAGTTAACAATATGAAAAATATGGATATAATTGAAAGAACTGCTGAGGGAAAAGAAAAAAATGGTGTAGCAACAGGATGGCATGTAATAAATCCAGTTACAGGAGATAAGGTCCCTTTATGGATAGCAGATTATGTATTAATGAACTATGGTACAGGAGCAGTAATGGCTGTACCAACACATGATGAAAGAGATTTCGCTTTTGCAAAAAAATATAATCTTCCAATGAAAGTTGTAATAAATCCAATAGGACAAAAAGAAATATTAAATCCTGAAAATATGACAGAAGCTTTTACAGAAGTAGGTATAATGGTAAATTCTGGAGAATTTAATGGATTAAATTCAAAAGAGGCATTAGAAAAAATAGCAGATTATGTTCAAGAAAAAGGATATGGAGAAAAAACAGTAAAATATAGATTGAAAGATTGGGGAATTTCAAGACAAAGATATTGGGGAACACCTATTCCAGTATTATATTGTGACAAATGTGGAATGGTTATGGAAAAAGATGAAAATCTTCCAGTTGAATTACCTACAGATGTTAAATTTACAGGAAATGGAAATCCAATAGAAACTTCAGAAGAATATAAACATGCTGTTTGCCCAGTTTGTGGAGGACCAGCAAGAAGAGAAACAGATACAATGGATACTTTCGTAGATTCTTCTTGGTATTATTTAAGATATTGCGACCCTAAAAATACAGATTTACCATTTGATAAGGAAAAAGCGGATGCTTGGACTTCTGTAAATCAATATATTGGTGGAGTAGAACATGCTGTAATGCACTTACTATATGCAAGATTTTTCTATAAAGCATTAAGAGATTTAGGATTGGTAACTGCTAATGAACCATTTAAAAGATTACTAACTCAAGGTATGGTACTTTCTGATTCTTATTATTCACCAGCTGAAAATAGATTTGCTTTTTCTGAAGAGGTAGAAGTAAAAGGAGAAAAAGCTTTCTTAAAAACTACTGGAGAAGAGTTAGTTGTTAAGATGGAAAAAATGTCTAAATCAAAAAATAATGGTGTAGACCCTGAAGAAATTATGGATAAGTATGGTGCTGATGCTACAAGATTATTTATAATGTTTACAGCTCCACCTGAAAAAGAATTAGAGTGGAATGAAAATGGATTAGCGGGAGCAGTAAGATTTTTAAATAGAGTTTGGAGAATTGTTATAGAAAATAAAGAATTTATTAGTGATGAAAAAATAGACTATTCTAAAATTTCTAAAGAAGATAAATCATTAATAAGAAAATTACATCAAACTATTAAGAAAATAACAGACTCTATAGAAGATAATTATCATTTCAATACAGCTATAGCTGGAACAATGGAATTAATAAATGATGTTTATGAATATAGAGCTAATATATTAGGAACAGAAAAAGAAACTACAGAATCTAAAAAAATATTTGGACAAGTAATAGAGAATATTATAATAATGCTTTCTCCATTTACTCCTCATTTCTGCGATGAGCTATGGGAAGAAATAGGAGAAAAAGGATTTTTATTTAATTCTGAATGGCCTCAATATGATGAAAAATTAACTGTAGCAGATGAAGTAACAATAGCTGTTCAAGTAAATGGAAAAGTAAGAGGTTCTTTAGTGATAGATGTAAATGCAACTAAAGAGGAAATAGAAAAAGCAGCATTTGAGATTGAAAATGTTCAAAAACATGTTGAAGGAAAAACAATTGTAAAAGTAATAGTTATTCCTAAAAAGATAGTAAATATTGTTGTAAAATAATTTAATTATAATGCACTACCAATAATAAAATTGTGTAGTGCATTTTTATTTTTTTGGTAAAAATAAATCAATTTAAAAAATATTGAAAAATATATATTTTTTTTAAAAACTGTAGTATAATAAGAGAGTTAATAGAAAAATAATAAAAACAGAAGGAGATGATAGTATGAATATCATGTTATTTGGAGCACCAGGAGCTGGGAAAGGAACTCAAGCAAAATATATTATAGAGAAATATGGAATTCCACAAATTTCTACAGGAGATATATTAAGAGCAGCAGTAAAAGAGGGAACTCCTATGGGATTAGAAGCTAAAGCTTGTATGGAGGCTGGAAAATTAGTTTCAGATGAAATAATTATAGGAATAATAAAAGACAGATTAGCAAAAGATGATTGTAAAAAAGGATTTATCTTAGATGGATTCCCAAGAACTATAGCTCAAGCTGAAGCTCTAGAAGTTTTAATGAAAGAAATGAATATAAAATTAGATAAAGTAATTTCTTTAAATGTACCAGACGAATTAATTGTAGGAAGAGTAATAGGAAGAAGAGTATGTAAAGATTGTGGAGGGTCTTTCCATGTTGAATTTAATCCACCAAAAGTAGAAGGAATTTGTGATTTCTGTGGTGGAGAGTTAGTTCAAAGAAAAGATGATTCAGCTGAAACAGTAGGAAAAAGATTAAATGAATATCATGCTCAAACAGCACCATTATTTGATTTTTATATGGAAAGAGGAATTTTAGCTGACATTGATGGAACTAAAGAAATTGACGAAATAACAAAAGAAATCTTTAATATTTTAGGATAATTTTATAAAAGAAAGGATGGAATATGGCAGTTATAATAAAAACTCCTGAAGAAATAGAAGGAATAAAAAAAGCCAATCAAATAATAGCTAGATTATACAAAGAAATATTACCTCCTCATATAAAACCAGGAATTTCTACAAAAGAAATAGATAAAATAGTAGATGAATATATTAGGTCACAAGGAGCCATTCCAGGTTGTATTGGAGTACCTGGACCTTATGGACCATTTCCAGCAGCTACTTGTATATCTGTAAATGAAGTAGTAGTCCATGGAGTTCCTAGTGAAAATATAATATTAAAAGAAGGAGATATAGTTAGTATAGATACTGTAACTATATTAGATGGATTTTATGGAGATGCCGCTATAACTTATCCTGTTGGAGAAATAGATTCAGAAACTAAAAGATTATTAGAAGTTACTGAAAAAGCAAGAGAAATAGGAATAGAGATGGCAGTGGTAGGAAATAGATTAGGAGATATAGGACATGCTATCCAATCTTTTGTAGAGAAGAATGGTTTTTCTGTAGTGAGAGATTATGCAGGACATGGAGTAGGAAAAGAAATGCATGAAGACCCTTGTGTAGCAAACTATGGAAGAAAAGGAAGAGGAATAAAAATAGAAGAAGGAATGGTTTTAGCTATAGAGCCTATGGTTAACATGGGAAGTTATAAAATTGGAATGTTAAATGATGGTTGGACAGTAGTAACAAGAGATGGGAAAAAATCAGCTCATTTTGAACATTCAATAGCGATAGTAGATGGAAAACCATTGGTACTTAGTAAATTAGATTAAAAAAATTTTAAAAAATGTAAAAAAATTGTAGACTTTTAGTGTAAAATATGGTATCATATTATGAATTTCTGTTCGATAGGAGGAGATATGTCAAAAAAGGATGTTATCGAATTAGAAGGAACTATTTTAGAAGCCCTTCCAAATGCGATGTTTCAAATTAAATTAGAGAATGGGCATACTATTCTAGGTCATATTTCAGGAAAAATGAGAATGAACTATATAAAAATATTACCTGGAGATAAGGTAACAGTTCAAATTTCTCCATATGATTTATCTAGAGGAAGAATAGTTTATAGAAAAAAATAGTTTTTTTACATCACGAAAAAGGAGGTAGAGATGAAAGTAAGAACATCAATTAAACCTATTTGTGACAAATGTAAAGTAATCAGAAGACACGGTAAAATAAGAGTTATTTGTGAAAATCCAAAACATAAACAAGTTCAAGGATAATTAGAATAAACTTATTTAGAAACTAGATTATTTTACTAACAGGAACAAATTTAGTACTGACATTGGAAGTACTGTAAAGATATGTGTGGCTGTAGAGCCTTTTCTTAGGTTATTCTAAGGCATATCGAGGAAAGTGTTGGCTAACCACAGATGTTAGCGAATATATAAAAATTTTTGTGAATAGGAGGAATCAGATTTGGCTAGAATCGCTGGAGTAGACATTCCTAGAAATAAGAGAGTAGAAATATCTTTAACTTATATCTATGGAATTGGAAGAAAAACTTCTCAAGACATTTTAACTCAAGCAGGAGTTAATTTTGACACAAGAGTAAAGGACTTAACTGAAGAAGAATTAAACAAAATTAGAGGTATCATTGATGGATTAAAAGTAGAAGGAGACTTAAGAAAAGAAGTTAGACTTTCTATAAAAAGACTTTTAGACATTAGATGTTACAGAGGATTAAGACACAAAATGAACTTACCAGTAAGAGGACAAAGATCTAAGACTAACGCTAGAACTAGAAAAGGTCCTAAAAAAATGGTAAAAAAATAAGATTAACTTAAAGTTAATTATGTCATATTTTAGATGAAGAGAGAATTAGGAGTAAGGAGGGAGCTCAATTGGCTAAAAAAGTAGCTAAAGTTAAAAAGAAATTAAAAAATATTCCTAGCGGAGTAGCTCATATACATTCAACATTCAATAACACAATTATTGCTATTACTGACCCAGAAGGAAGAGTAGTAAGTTGGAAATCAGGTGGAACTTCAGGTTTCAAAGGAACTAAAAAAGGAACTCCATTTGCAGCTCAAATCGCAGCAGAACAAGCAGCTGGAATAGCTATGGAAAATGGAATGAAAAAAGTTGAAGTTAAAGTAAAAGGACCTGGTTCAGGAAGAGAAGCTTGTGTAAGATCATTACAAGCAGCAGGATTAGAAGTTACAAAAATAACTGACGTAACACCAGTTCCACACAATGGATGTAGACCACCAAAAAGAAGAAGAGTGTAGTCACTTAATATTTATTTAAGTATGAGAAAAAAGTAAGGAGGAATATTCGAGAAATGGCAAGAAATAGACAGCCTATATTAAAAAAATGTAGAGCACTTGGAATTGAGCCTATGATTTTAGGAGTAAATAAAACTTCAAAAAGAGGGTTCAGACCAAATGCAAATAAAAAACCTACAGAATATGCAGTACAATTAAGAGAAAAACAAAAAGCTAGATTTATATATAATGTAATGGAAAATCAATTTAGAAAACTTTATGAAGAAGCAACTAGAAAAGATGGAGTAACAGGTTTAGTTTTAGTTGAATTCTTAGAAAGAAGATTAGAAAATGTTGTTTACAGATTAGGATTTGCAAAAACTAGAAGACAAGCTAGACAAATCGTTTCTCACGGACATATCGCTGTAAATGGAAGAAGAGTAAACATTGCTTCTTACAGAGTTAAAGTAGGAGATGTTATATCTGTAATTGAAAATTCTAAAAATATAGAAATAATAAAAGAAGCTATCGAAGGAGCTACAGTACCAGCTTGGTTAGAATTAGACAGAGCTGCATTTGCTGGAAAAGTTCTTCAAAATCCAACAAAAGAAGATTTAGACTTTGATTTAGATGAAGCCTTAATAGTTGAGTTCTATTCTAGATAATAAGCCTTTTAATAGGAGTTGATCAAATGTTAAAAATTGAAAAACATGCTAGAGGTATAAACATAACAGAAGTAAAAGAGAGTGAATTTAAAGGACAATATGTGATTGAACCTTTATATAGAGGGTATGGAAATACAATTGGAAATGCTCTAAGAAGAGTTCTACTTTCTTCTATACCTGGTGCAGCAATAAAAGGTGTCAAAATTGAGGGTGTTTCTAGCGAATTTTCAATTATGGAAGGGGTAAAAGAACCTGTTACAGATATTATCCTTAACATAAAAGAAATAGTAGTTAAAACAGAATCTGTTGGAGAGAGAAAAATGACTCTTTCTGTTAAAGGACCAAAAATAGTTACAGCAGCTGATATTATTCCTGATATTGGATTAGAAATAGTTAATCCTGAACAAGTTATTTGTACAATAACTACAGATAGAGAAGTTGAAATGGAATTCTTAGTAGATGTTGGAGAAGGATTTATAGTATCAGAAGATATTGATAAAAAAGATTGGCCAATTGGATATATAGCAGTAGATGCTATATACACACCAATCAGAAAAGTATCTTATTCTGTTGAAGCAACTATGGTTGGAAGAATGACAGACTTTGACAAACTAATAATTAATATAGAGACTGATGGAAGTGTTGCAATAAGAGATACAGTTTCTTATGCAGTTGAACTTTTAAAACTATATTTAAATCCTTTCTTAGATTTAGGAAATAGAATGGAATATTTAAGAGACGAATCTGAAGAAGAGGAAGAAGAAGTAGAAAAACAAGAAAAAGATGGAAATATTTTAGAAACTAAGATAGAAGAGTTAGATTTAACTGTTAGATCATTTAATTGTTTAAAGAAAGCTGGAATAGAAGAAGTTGGACAACTTGCTAGATTAAGCATGAATGACCTTCTAAAAATAAAAAATCTTGGAAGAAAATCTCTTGATGAAATCCTTGAAAAAATGAAAGAATTAGGATTTGACCTTAATCAGAATGAATATTCTGAATAATATCGATGAGGAGGAAGCTAACTAATGAATCACAATAAATCATATAGAAAGTTAGGAAGAAGAGCTGACCATAGAATGGCTATGCTTAAAAACTTAACAATCTCATTAGTAAAAGAAGAAAAATTAGAAACTACAGTTACTAGAGCTAAAGAACTTAGAAAATTTGCTGAAAGAATGATAACTTTAGGTAAAAAAGGAACTTTAGCTGACAGAAGAAGAGCTTTTGCTTTTTTAAGAGACGAAGAAGCAGTAGCAAAATTATTCAATGATTTAGCACCAAAATATGCTGAAAGAAATGGTGGGTATACTAGAATAATTAAAACTTCTGTAAGAAAAGGTGACTCTGCTGAGCTAGCTATAATAGCTTTAGTATAATTAAAATAAAATCAAAGAGACTCTTGAGAGTCTCTTTTTTTTATAGTATAATGTAGTATAACTTATAAGGAGGTATATAATTATGAATACAAAAATAGTTTTAGCTGGTTTAACTTTAGCCTCTTCAATAGCTTTTGGAGCTGGACCTCAATTTTCTGTAGCTCCTGGAATACAATTTGGAGCAACTAAATATGATACAATAACAAATTTCAGTTTTAACCTATTAGGGGCTGAAAACCAAAATATGTCTGGATTAGATATATCATTAGTTGGATATAGAAAAATTAATGGAAATTTTAGTGGAGTACATTTTCCTATATTTGGATTAGAAGCTTTTAGAGTTGGTGGTAATATGGAAGGTGTTTCTATATCTTTATGGAATGATATACAAGGAAATTTAAATGGTGGAACTTTAGGAATAGTAAATACTATTGGAGGGGATTCTACATTTAATTTAGGTGGAGTGAACTATGTAGAAGGTAGAGCAATGGTACAGTTAGGTTTGGTAAATTATTCTCAATCTGTTGGAGGAATTCAGTTAGGTTTTGTTAATGCAACACAAAATTTAGAAGGACTTCAAGTGGGATTTGTAAACTATGCTGCTAATGGAATTTTACCAGTTTTACCAATTATAAATTTTAGGAAATCTTTTTAAAATTATAGTATAAAAAATAATAAAAATGAAAAGGACTGTTATAGATTATTAATTTTATTGGATAATAATTTAATCAGTCTTTTTTTATAAAAAATAATATAACATTTTTCTAAAAAAGGCTTGCTTTTTTTCGTAAAAAATGATATCATATTCTTACAAATATGAAATGATTACAATTTTTAAAAGTTTAGGAGGGTCCATGGGAAAACATTTATCTACAGAAATAAGGGTAGCTATAGAAAAAGATAATTTTTCTATAATGAGAGATGAAGAGAAATGTGTGAAATGTGGGTTATGTAAGGAAATTTGTAATAACTATATAGGAGTAAATAATAAGTATTCACTAAAAACTACAAATGATAGAGCTATTTGTATCGATTGTGGTCAATGTTCAAATGTATGTCCTACTTCTAGCATAACAGAGGTTTATGATTATAAAAAATTAAAAGAAATTGTAAAAGATAAAAATAATATTGTAATTTTTTCTACATCACCAGCAGTAAGAGTTTCTTTAGGAGAGGAATTTGATTTAGAAAAAGGAAGTTTCATTGAAGGAAAAATGGTTTCTTTATTGAAAAAACTAGGGGCAAATTATGTTTTAGATACAAATTTTGCTGCTGATTTAACAATTATAGAAGAAGCTAGTGAATTAATAGATAGGATAATAAATAAAAAAACATTGCCTCAATTTACAAGTTGTTGTCCAGCTTGGGTAAAATATGCTGAAATTTTTTATCCTGAAATATTAGATAATATTTCTACAGCAAAAAGTCCAATAGGAATGCAAGGACCAACTATAAAAACATATTTTGCTAGTAAAATGGGACTAGATCCTAAAAAAATAGTAAATGTAGCAGTAACACCTTGTACAGCAAAAAAATCTGAAATAAAAAGAGATGAAATGAATGCTTCAAGAAGATATTATAAAATAGATGATATGAGAGATATGGATTTTGTTATTACAACTAGAGAATTAGCTTTATGGGCAAAAGAAGAAAATATTGATTTTAATGAATTAAAGGAGAGTTCATTTGATAATTTAATGGGTAAAGCTTCAGGAGCTGGAGTAATATTTGCTAATACAGGTGGAGTTATGGAAGCAGCTTTAAGAACAGCTTATTATTATATAACTAAAACAAATCCTCCAAAAGAGCTTTATAATTTAACAGAAATCAGAGGAATGAAAGGAGTAAAAGAAGCTTCTTTAAAAATAGGAGATTTAGAATTAAATGTGGCTGTTATTTATGGAACTGATAATGCTGGAAAATTTGTTGAAAATTTAGATAAGATGGATAAAAAATATCATTTTATAGAAGTTATGACTTGTCCAGGTGGTTGTATTGGTGGAGGAGGTCAACCAATACCAAAAGATGGAGATTTAGATAAAACAAGATTAAAAAGAATAGAAAGTATATATAATAGAGATTCACAACTAGAAATTAGAACAAGTCATGAAAATGATGAAATAATAACATTATATAAAGAATTTTATAAGGAACCGTTAAGTGATATAGCTGAGGAGATGCTACACACTATTTATTTTAATAAAAGTAATCAATTAGGAGGGAAAAAAATGAAAAAATATCGTTGTACAATATGTAATTATATTCATGAAGGAGATTTACCAGAAGATTTTATATGTCCAATCTGTAAACAACCAGCTTCTGTTTTTGAAGAAATAGAAGAAAAAAAAGAAGAAGGAAAAAATAAATATTCAGGAACAAAAACAGAGAAAAATTTATTAGAAGCCTTAGCTGGAGAATCAATGGCTAGAAATAAATATACTTTCTTTGCTAGTGTGGCTAAAGCTGAAGGATATGAGCAAATTCATAATTTATTTATAAAAACAGCTGATAATGAAAGAGAACATTCAAAATTATGGTTTAAAGAGTTAGGAATGCTAGGAGATACTAGTGAAAATTTATTGCATGCAGCTGAAGGAGAAAATTATGAATGGACAGATATGTATGATAAATTTGCTAGAGAAGCTGATGAAGAAGGATTCCATGATTTAGCATTAAAGTTTAGAGCTGTAGCAAAAATTGAAAAAGCTCATGAAGAAAGATATAGAAAATTATTAAGCAATGTTGAAATGAAAAAAGTATTTGAAAAATCAGAAGAAACTATGTGGGAATGTATAAACTGTGGTCACTTAGTAATGGGTAAAAAAGCTCCTGAAAGTTGTGAAGTTTGTGGATATGCACAAGGATTTTTTGAAGTAAGAAGTGAAAATTATTAAAAAATAAATTAAAGGGTATTGTAGTTTTACAATACCCTTTATTCATATAAAATTTATTATTAAAAAACTTTATTTTTAGTTTTAAAGAAATTATAGATATGAAAACTTGAAATAGCTATCCATCCAATACCTGTAGCCCAAGCTACACCCCCAAGTTTAAGTGAATCAATAAATAAATATGAAAGAACAACTCTAATTATAATTTGCAATGTAGTTCCAATAAAAGGAATGTTTAAAATTCCACTTCCTCTGAAATATCCAACAAAAGCACTTCCATTAAAACAAAGAATATAGAAATAAGAAATTACTTTTAAATATTCAACCCCATTACTAACAGTTTCTTCATTTGCATTTTCAAGTAACATTTTTATAAAAGGACTAGCTCCAAGATACATAAATAAAGCCATTACAAGACCTAAAGAATACATTAAAATAAGACTTATTTTAAAACCATCATAGGCTCTTTTTTTATTTCCAGCTCCAAGATTTTGAGCAATAAAAACAGAAATTGCTTCAGTTCCACTTATAGCAAAGGTATTAGAAATTCCTTCTATTCTACTTGTAGCCGTGTAGGCTGCTATTCCAAAAGTTCCTAAGGTATTTACAGCTCCTTGAACTAATATTTTTCCTATATAAAGACTAGATTGATGAAGAGCTGAAATTGAAGAAAAGTAGATAGTTTTTTTTAGAAGTTTTCCATCATATTTTATATCTTTTTTAGAAAGAATACATTCAGGGAAGTTTTTTCTTAGATAAATAAAACATAAAAAAGCAGAAATTCCTTGAGAAATTACAGTTGCCCAACCAGCTCCAGCTATTCCTAAATTTAAAAATTTTATAAAAATAATATCTAAAAAAATATTACAAATCATAGAAATAATTAAGAAAATAAGAGCATATTTTGTATTTCCCATTGATCTTAATTGAGAAGCAAATAAATTATATAAGAAAGTAATAAATAAACCAATAAATATTACAACTAAGTATTGGGTAACGTATATGGTTAATTCTTCTGGAGTATTAATAATATTTAATATAGTAGGTAATAAAAAAATAGAAATAATACTTAAAGTTATAGTAAATATTAAACCAAAAGAAAGAGCTAAAAAAGATTCTTTTCTATAGGAAGTTAAATCTTGTTTTCCATAAAAAGTAGAAAGGATAATAGAAACCCCAGTACAACAACCACCTATAAGAAAAATGAAAAGATTCATAACACTACCAGCTATTCCTAAGGCAGCAAAGGCATTTTCTCCAATATATTTTCCTACAATAATTGTATCAACTAAATTGTAAAATTGTTGGAAAATATTTCCTATTAAAAGTGGAAGAGCCAAATAAATAAGTTGAGATTTAATATTTCCTTCTGTTAGTATATATGTGTTTTTTTTCATTTGATAATGACTCCTTTAATCAAAATATCAATTTTATATTACTCTCTTTATTATAACATTTTATATAAAAAAATAAAAGTTAATAAAAGTTGAAATAATTGACAACTTAAATACATATGATATAATTTATAATATAAATTTATTAAGAAGAAAGTAAAGAAGGTAAAGAGTATGATTGAAGTAATAAAATGTATAGAAAAACGTATAGAAAAATTAATGTACTTTATGAAAGAAAAAAATTTAGATTTTATTATAATATCTAATCCTGAAAATATATTTTATTACACAAATTTTAATCCAATTATATATAGTAATCCACCATTTGTAATTATAAAAAAAACAGGAGAATGTATATTATTATTACATTCAATAAGAAAATTTCATGCAGAAGGAAGTAAAAATATTTTTGGAAAAATTTTATTTTATGGTTTTTGGGGAGAAACACAGAGTATAGGGAAAACTTTTCAGGAAGCATTGATAAAAATAGTGGGTATAACTAAAATAAAACTTGGTATAGAAATGGAAAATTTAAATTTAAAATTATTTTTAGAATTAAAAGAAAAATTAAATATTGAAAATATTTTTGATGTAACAGGATTTATAAAACAACAAAGAATAATAAAGGATATTTATGAAATAGATTGTATAAGAAAAGCTGCTGAATTAAGTGATTTAGGAGTTAAAACTGTAATAAAATATTTGGAAATAGGGTATTCAGAGTTAGAAGCTTGTACAGAAGCTCATTATCAAATGAGAAAAAGATGGCAAGAAAAATATTCTGACTATGAAGTAAGTGGATTTGGAACTAAAGAAAATGGACAAATTGATTCTTTAAATGTATGGTGTATGTCAAATGAAAGAATAATATATGGCTGTGATTGTCCAATAAATTATAAAGTAAAAAAAGGAGATTTAATTTTACCAATGGCTTGGGCTAGAATAGGTGGTTATGCAGCAGAAACGGAAAGAACAATTTTTGTGAAAGAATTAACAGAGGAAAAAAGCAAGCTTTTTGAGACAGTTTTAGCGACAAGAGATAAGATATTTTCTATGATAAAACCTAATATTATAGTTGAAAATTTATATATAGAAGCAATAAAAATTTTTATAGAAAAAGGATTTGAAAAAGTTTTACCTGGACGAATAGGGCATGGAATAGGTTTATCAACCCACGGGTTTCCATCTATCACTTTAGGTAATAAAGAAATATTGAAAGAAAATATGGTATTAACTATAGAACCAGGGATAATGATGAAAGATTATGGAATTAGACATTCTGATACAATTTTAATAACAAAAGATGGATTTGAATTTTTAACCAACTTAGAGAGAGGAAAAATAAAAATAAATAAGGAGTAAATATGAATTTTACAAATTTAGAATATTTTCTTTTATTAGCTGAAGAGTTAAATTTTACTAAAGCAGCAAATAAATTATATATTTCACAACAATCTTTAAGTGTTCATATAGCAAAATTAGAGAAATATTTTAATATAAAGTTATTTGATAGAAATAATCCAATAACATTAACTCCTGCAGGAAAGTGTTTATATATTAGGGCAAAAGAGATATTTGAAACAAAAAGTATTTTAGAAACAGAAATGGATAATATAAAAAATAATATAATAGATGAAATAACGATAGGAGCAACAATTTCACGGGGTTCTTTAATATTACCTTTTATAATAAAAAAATTTCAAGAAGAATATCCTTTTACTAAGATAAATATTTATCAAGAAAGTTCTTCAAAAAAGTTGGAAGAAGCATTGTATAAAGGAAAAGTTGATATTATAATTGGATTTACTCCAAGTGATATAACAGCTATAACTAGTATATTTTTTTGTAAGGAAGAATTTTTTATAGTAGTTCCTAAAAAGATACTTGAAAAATATTTTCCTAATAAAGAAGAAGTTATTATGCAAGAATTTCAAAAAAGTTTAAATTTTAATTTATTAAAAGATTGTCCTTTTATAAAAATGGATTCAAAGACTTATGCTGGGAAAGTTTTTGATGATATTTTTAAAGAACAAAAACTAAAACCAAATGTTTATATAAATATTTCAAATATAGAGACAATGTTGTCTTTATGTGAAGAAGGACTAGGTATAATTATTATTCCTAAAATATTTATTACAACTCCATTAAGAGAAAAAAATAGGTTAGAATTTGAAAAGAAAAATTATTATTTTTCAATTCAAATACCTGAAAATAATTTTACTATATCATTAAGTTATCTAAAGAAAAAGAAATTATCATTTAATGGAAAAGAATTTATAAGAATAGCAAAAGAATTAGGAAAAGAATATAATTTAGATTAAAAATAGAGCTATTAGCAAAATAAATCAGAGAAGCTAGTAGCTTTTTTTATTAACAACTAAAAGGTTGTAGTATGTTTAAAAATAAAAGTGTTGGATTTATTTATTTTTTTGTCATAAAATAGATTATAAAGTTTATTAAAATTATATAATATTAATATTTCTGCAGAAACTTTATTATTATAGTTATTATTAATCTATAATATGGAGGAAAAAATGAATAAAATAGAGAGAATTAAAGCAGCTATTTCAGGTGAGAAAGTAGATAAACTTCCTTATGCTTTCTGGAGTCATCTTCCTGGAATTGACTTAGATCCAGTAAGACTAGCAAAAGAAACATATAATTTTTATAAAAAATATGATATAGATTTTGTAAAAACTATGAATAATGGAATGTATTCTATTGAAGATTTTGGTTGTAAAGTTGATTATTCACAAGTTCCATTAGGAGGAGTAGCTAAAATTATAGACACTCCAATATCTTGTGGAGATGATTGGGAAAATATAAAAGCTGTTAAAATAACAGAAGGATCTCTAGCAAGGGAGCTTTATTCTTTAGAATTACTTCTTGATATGTTAAAAAATGAAAATGTTCCTGTTGTATTTACTGCTTTTAGTCCATTAACTACTGCAGAAAAATTATCTTCTAAAATGATAAGAAAACATATAGAGGAAGGAAAAGGAGGACTTATTCATAAAGCTTTAGAAGAGATAACAAAAACAACCTGTGAATTAGTAAAAAAAGCTATCGATATGGGAGCTTCTGGAATATTTTTTGCATCTCAATTAACTACATTTGATGAGATGACAGAGAAGGAGTACCTTGAATATGGAAAACCATATGATTTAAAAGTATTAGAAGCTGCTTCAAAAGGATGGTTTAATATAGTTCATGCTCATGGTAATAATATAATGTTTGACATATTAAAAGATTATCCAGTACAAGTTTTTAATTGGCATGCTTGGGAAACTTTACCAGAAGTAGAAGAAGCTAAAGATTTAACTCATAAATGTTTAATGGGTGGAATAAAAAGAATGGATATTACAAATTGTAATAAAAATGAGGTTCGTAATCAGATTTATAAATCTATTAAAATATTAAATAGAAAAAATCATATTTTAACTCCTGGTTGTGTTATTAGATATCCTTTAAATGAAGAAATGTTAAAATTTGTAAAAATAACTAAAGATGAGATAGAAAATAATCTTAGTTAAATAATAAATATAATAAAATATACTTAGGGAGGTTTTTATGAAAATTAAAAAAAGAATTTTGGCATTATTTTTATCTATTTTTACAATATTTGGATTAATCGGTTGTTCTCAAGGAAAGGAAGTAAAAATTGATCCTAAATATCCTAAAAAACCAGTAGAAGTTATAGTCGGATTCTCAGCTGGTGGAGGAACAGATGCTTGTGCAAGACTTGTATTTCAATATGCTGGAAAATATTTTGGACAAAAGTTTGCAATAGTTAATAGACCAGGTGCTTCTGGTGAAATAGCTTGGACTGAATTATCAAAAGCTCCTACTGATGGTTATACAATAGGATTTATTAATCCTCCAACTTTTAACTCTCATCCAGTTCAAAGACCAGGGTGTAAATATTCTATGGATAGTTTTAAAATAATTGCAAATATGGTTACAGATCCTGCTTGTTTTGTGGTTAGAGCCAATAGCCCTATTAATTCCATAAATGATTTATATGATATGGCAAAAACAAAAAATATTTCTATAGGATATTCTGGACCAGGAACATCAGAGTCTTTAATGTTAAGACAAATAGAGGAAATTAAAAAAATAAATCTTGATAAAATACCATATGATGGTTCAGCACCTTCAGTTGTAGCTTTATTAGGTGGTCATGTTGATTCAGTAGTAATGAATGTATCAGAAGCCATTACTTATACAGTAGATGGTTCTTTAAAACTTATTGCTGTCTCTTCAAGAGATAGAGTTGAAGCATTCCCCGAAGTTTCAACATTAGCTGAACAAGGATTAGAAGTTTATAATGAAGCATATAGAGGAGTAGCTGCTCCTGCTGGAATGCCAGATGAATATATAGCAAAAATAGAAGATTCAATAAAAAAAGCATTACAAGATCCAGAGTTTATAGCTAAAGCAAAAACTCAAAACTTACCATTAGATTATATGGGTTCTGAAGAATTTACAAATATTATTTTAGGAATAGATGCAAATTTAAGAGAAGAATTCAAAAAAGGAGAATGGTAAAATTTACCATTCTTCATAAATAAAATAAGGAGAGACAGATGGAAAAATTTCAAAAAAAATATATAGCAGTAATTATAATATATATTGTTACTTTTTCTTTTTTCATTCAATCTTTTTCTTTAGTAAAAGATGCTGGATTATTTCCAAGATTAATATCAGGAATATTAATTTTTCTTAATACTCTTTATGCTCTAGAAATATATAGAGGAATTGATAATAAAAAGAAGAAAAAAGATGATATGTTACCTAATAAATTAATTGGTATTATTGTTCTTTCTACATTATATGTTATAATTGTTAATTTTTTAGGTTATGTTATTACAACATTGATTTATTTACCAGTAACCATGAGATACTTAGGAATAAAGAATAACAAGATTATATTGTTATCATCTGTAATAAGTGTGACAGTTATTTATCTATGTTTTGTTACATTACTTGATGTTCCTATTCCTACTGGAATATTAGGTATATAAGGAGGTATTACGATAAATGGAACATTTTTTTAATGCGATACCTTTGGTATTCAATTTTTCAGCTATTTTTATTTCATTTTTAGGAGTTGTTTTAGGAATTATTATAGGAGCTTTACCAGGATTATCTTCTACAATGGGAGTTGCTCTTTTTATACCTGTTACTTATATGATGAAACCTTCAACAGGGTTAGTATTTTTAGGAGCAATATATATGGCTTCAACTTATGGTGGGTCAATATCAGCTATTTTAATTAATACTCCCGGGACTCCTTCAGCAGTAATAACAGCTCTTGATGGTTTTGAGTTAACAAAACAAGGAAAAGGTGGGGAAGCTTTATCAATGGCCACAATTGCTTCGGGAATAGGAGGAATTATATCTGTTTTTGCCTTAATGTTTATATCACCACCTTTATCAAAACTTGTTATAAAGTTTGGAGCTGCTGAAATGTTTTTACTTTCTATTTTAGGATTAACAATAATAGTAAGTTTATCTAAGGATTCATTAGTGAAAGGTTTAATGGTAGGGTTATTTGGAATGTTAATATCTGTTATAGGAATAGATGGAATAACAGGAGAATATAGATATACATACGATATACTTTCTTTATTTGGAGGAGTGAATACTGTAGCTACTGTTATTGGAGTTTATTCAACATCTC
Organism: Fusobacterium sp. FSA-380-WT-3A; assembly: GCF_012843705.1. Lineage (NCBI taxonomy): Bacteria > Fusobacteriati > Fusobacteriota > Fusobacteriia > Fusobacteriales > Fusobacteriaceae > Fusobacterium > Fusobacterium sp. FSA-380-WT-3A. The sequence continues at coordinate 40,872 of NZ_JABAFQ010000010.1, forward strand.
AAGTTTTTAAATTAGCTGCTCAAAAAAGAAGTACAATTCAATATGACTATGATGGTTCAACAAAACTTAATTTAGTAGGAATAAAAGATATTTTAAGAAATTCTTTTAATTTTATTAGATCAGGAATAATTGGAACAATAGTTGGTATTTTACCAGGAGCTGGAGTAAGTATTGCTTCTGCTTTAGCTTACAATGCTTCAAAATCTACTTCAAAAACTCCAGAACTTTATGGTGAAGGAAGTATAGATGGATTGGCAGCTTCTGAATGTGCAAATAATGGTGTTGTTGGAGGATCGTTAGTACCATTATTAACTTTAGGGATACCAGGAAATACTGTATCAGCTGTATTTTTAGGAGGCTTAATAATTCATGGCTTACAACCAGGACCACAATTATTTACAAAACATGGAGATATAGCTTATGCCTTATTTATAGGATTATTCTTTGCAACAGTTTTAATGACAATAGTAGGATTATCAGGAGCAAAAGTATTTGCCAAGATATCAGTTATGCCAACTAATGTTATAGCACCTATTATAATGGCACTTTGTGTAATTGGAGCATTTTCAATTAGTAATAATAGTTTCAATATTTATGTTATGTTTTTCTTTGGACTTTTAGGGTTAGCAATGTCTGAACTAAATTTCTTCCAAGCACCATTTGTTCTTGGATTAGTTTTAGGACCTATAACAGAACAAGAATTTAGAAGAGCTCTTTTAATTAGTAAAGGGGATTATGGAGTATTTGTAGGAAGTCCTATTTCAATATTATTAGTAATTTCTATTATAGGATTCTTAGTTTATCCATATTTAAGAGAAGCTAAATTGAAAAAGCAGAAATAATACCCAAAGTAACGATTATATAAATAAAAAAGGTTTATAAATCTTATGATTTATAAACCTTTTTTGTTTTTATAAGAAATGAGCTCCAAGTTTTGCAAAATCTTCTATCATTTCATCAGGCCAAACAGAAGCTTGAACCTCACCAATATGTAATTTTTCAAGGAAAAGCATACATATTCTTGATTGCCCAATTCCTCCACCAACAGTATAAGGAAGTTCTTTATTAAGAAGAGCTTTATGGAATGTTAATTCTTTTCTCTCTTCGTGACCAGAAATTTTTAATTGAGATTCTAAACTTTCTTCACTTACTCTTATTCCCATAGAAGAAATTTCAAGAGCATGTTCAAGGACAGGGTTCCAAATAAGAATATCTCCATTTAAATCCCAGTCATCATAATCTGGAGCTCTTCCATCATGTTTTTTACCTGATTTTAAAATTTTACCAATTTGAGATATAAAAACAGCTCTATGTTCTTTAGTGATAGCATCTTCTCTTTCTTTTGGAGTAAGATTAGGATACATATCTTCTAATTCTTGAGAAGTTACAAAGAAAATATCTTGAGGTAATTTTTTTGAAAATATAGGATATTCTCTAATTAAATATTCTTCAGTTTTTCTTAAAGCTTTGTAAATATCTTTAACTATAGTTTTTAATGTATCCATAGTTCTTTCTTCTTTTTTTATAATTAATTCCCAGTCCCATTGGTCAACATACATAGAATGGATATTATCTAAATCTTCATCTCTTCTAATAGCATTCATATCTGTGTAAAGTCCAGTATGAACAGGAAAATTATATCTTTTTAAAGCCATTCTTTTCCATTTAGCAAGAGAATGAATAACTTGAAATTCTTCACTTTTATCCCATTTAGTATCGAAAATAACAGGTCTTTCTACACCATTTAAGTCATCATTCATTCCAGATGACCTTCTAACATAAAGTGGTGCTGAAACCCTTGTTAAGTTTAATTCATATGCTAAAGTTCTTTCAAAGTAATCTTTTACTTTTTTTATAGCTACTTCTGTTTCATATAAATCTAGTTTGCAATCATAGTTTTGTATCATATATATCACTCCTTTAAAAATTTATTTTTTAACTATTAAAAAAAGCCATTCGTTTATACCCGAATGGCTTGTATCTTAAGAAAATCGGGTACAAATCATTTTAAATGGAAAATGGATTTGTACCTGAAGTAAATATTACTTAAGTCCAAATCCCGACATATTATTATTGCTATTATTTATTTTATCATTCAAAACAATAGAATGTAATTTCATAAAATCTCCTCTAAATCAATTTTGTATGTGATTAGAATACACCTTTTTGCAATAAAAGTCAATATTTTTTTTATTTTTTTAAATATTGGAAGCAAGAATCATTGATATTAAAATATATTTTAAAAAAAATATAATTTTTTTAAAAAATAGTTTGACAAACTAAATTTTTTATGGTATTATAATATCAAGAAAGAAATATTTCTTCTTTGAAACGATGGTGATAAGTTTCAAAGTTATCCGATTTATCTCTCCTAAAATAAATCGGTTCCTACCCTAAACTTTTAAAAAATTGTAGAAAAAGCTGGCTAGTGACGGAGTACGGCTTTTTCTATTTTTTGGAAAAATTTTATAGAGAATTTTGAATCTAAATAAAAATGAGGCTGTTGTAAAATTATTATTACAATTTACAACAGCCTCATTTTCTATTTTTTTCTATTTAAAATTTCATATCCATTTGAGATTACAGGCATATTTAAAATACCCAACATTCTTTCAAGTAAAATTCCTTCTCGAGGTTGATATTTAAATCCATAACTAGCTCTTATACATTGAGTTATGAATTGTGTACCTCTATCAATGGCTATTGGTAAACTATCACCTTGTAAAAGACTACCAATAACAACACTAGTATAACAATCTCCTGTTCCAGGATAAGAAGCAGGGATATATTTACATCTTATTTTCCAAAAAACATCATTTTCTCTATCATAAGCAATAACATTAGAATATTTTTCATTAACTATAGTTTCACTTTCAGGGACACTAGTAGCAATAACTATTTTAGGTCCTACATTTGATAATTGAATCAAATAATCTTTTACTGTTTCTTCATCGATATTTTCTACATATTCCTTATTTAATAAAAGACAAACTTCTGTAAAATTAGGTGTAATTATATCAGCTTTGGTAATTAGTTTTTTCATTTCTTCAACCATTTCAATTCCCATAGTACTGTATAGTTTTCCACTATCACCAAGTACAGGGTCAATAACAGTAAGATTATTTTTGTGACCAAAACGGTCTATAAATTTAGAAACTATATCTATTTGTTTGTGGGAACCTAAGAAACCAGAATAAATACAATCAAATTCAAGATTTAATTTAGACCAGTGCTCCATCATTTTTTCCATATTATCAGTTAAATCTATAAAACTAAAATCTGTAAATCCTCCTGTATGTGTAGACAAAATAGCAGTTGGAAGAGGACAAACTTGTATTCCCATAGTTGATAGAATAGGGATAATATTTGTAAGAGAAGCTCTTCCAAAACCAGATAAATCATGAATAGCAGCAACTTTTTTTACTATTTTTTCCATAAGTATCTCCTATTTAACTCTATAAGTTTTTATACCTCTATAATTAATTACATTAAATTTAGGGTCTTTTTCAATTCTTTCAATCATTTCATCAATTTTATTAACTTTTCTACTTTCTAAAAAGCTTTTTAGTTCAAATTGATTCATTGGATGTCTTTTACAAAGACTTAATACAGATTCATAATCATCTAAAATTTCACTAAAAAAAAAACCAGAACTTAACATATCTATAGATATTCCACCTAATTCATTAACAGCATATTTCATTTTTTCCTTAGTAATCATATTAACATCTGGTTCAGCAGGTGGTCTAACACAAGTATTAAGATAAAGTCTTGTATACTTAATTTTTTCTAATAATTTTTTATACTCTTTAATAGATTCTTTACTATCATTAATACCATCAAGTAGCATGATTTCTAGCCAAAGTTCTCCTTTATATAAGTGTGAAAATTCAATAATTCCTTTAAGAGTTTCGTCAAATTTAATTTTTCCATAAGGTCTGTCTATTTTTTTTGAAATCTCTTCATTATATCCGTTGATAGAAGGAAGAACAATATCGGCTTCCATTAAATCTTCTTGAACTTTTTTGTCATTTAATAAAGCTCCATTGGTAATAACAGCAACAGGTTTATCAGTTAGTTTTTTTAATTCTCTAACAAGTTCTCCTAATTTAGAATAAAGAGTTGGTTCACCTTCACCAACTACAGTTACAACATCAAAAATATCTGAGTTTTTAAGATAATTTTTAAATTCGTTAATAATATCTTCTAATTTAAAAAATTCTTGTCTTTCATTGGTCATTTTATTAGTTCTACCTAACTGACAGTAGATACAAGAATAATTACAAGTCTTTTGAGGTATAGGACTAACTCCTAGAGATTTTCCCAGTCTTCTAGAAGGAATAGGACCATATACAAATTTTAAAGTTTCCATATTTTCCTCCTTTAAATATATATTATTTCGCTCAATTATATCACAGTCTTATTAAAAAATCTATAATATAAATTTTTATAAAAATTATTTTTTTATAATATTTTAATTTTAGTACAAAAGTAATAAAAAAATGTGCTATATTTATTCAATTTAAAAAAAATAAAAAAAAGTCTTGAAATTCTTAAAGAAAAGTGATAAAGTATCATCAATCTTTATTTTGAAAACAAATGTATCTGAATTAAAAACAAAGTTTTGAGGGGAAGTGATTTTATGAAAAAGAGATTTTTAGCTTTATTATTAGCTTTAGGAGTCATAACAGGAATTATGACAGGTTGTGGAGGAAAAGAAGAAGTTAAAGAAGAAGTTATAAAAATAGGAGTATTTGAACCTCTTACAGGAGAAAATGGTGGAGGAGGTTCTCAAGAAGTTGATGGAATAAAATATGCAAACAAAGTTTATCCAGAAGTTCTAGGGAAAAAAGTGGAATTGGTTATAGTTGATAATAAATCAGATAAAGCTGAAGCTTCAGTAGCAGCTACTCGTTTAGTAGAAAAAGAAAAAGTTGTAGCTGTGATAGGTTCTTATGGTTCTGGAGTTTCAATAGCAGCAGGAGATATATTTAAAAATGCCAAAGTTCCAGCTATGGGAGCTTCTTGTACAAATCCAATGGTAACAGAAGGAAATGAATTTTATTTTCGTACTTGTTTCTTAGATCCATTCCAAGGTAAAGTTATGGCTCAATATGCAATTGAAAAGGGAAATAAAAAAGCAGCTATAATAACTCAAATAGGAGATGATTATTCAACAGGATTAGGAAATTTCTTTAAAGAAGCCTTTACAAAATTAGGAGGAGAAATAGTTTATCATGGAGAATTCCAAACAAATGAACAAGATTTTAACTCAATATTAACAAATGTAAAAGCTTCAGGAGCTGAAGTAATATTTGCTCCTTCATCTATAGCTTCTGCAGGATTGATTATAAAACAAACTAGAGCTTTAGGAATTGATGCTCAAATAATGGCTGGGGATACTTGGGAAAATGTAGCAATAATAGATGTAGCTGGAGAATCAGCCGAGGGAGTTGTAATTTCTACATTCTTTGATGAACATAATACATTAGCTACAGAAGAAGCTAAAAAATTTGTTAAAGGATTTAAAGAATATTTAGGTGGACCAGATGAAATAATACCAGCTGTGGCTTCTTTAGGATATGATGCTTATGTAGTAATATTAAATGCTATAAAACAAGCCGGAAATACAGATGGAGATTCTATAAGAAAAGCTTTAGTAGATATGAAAGGTGTAGAAGGAGTAACAGGAGTTTACTCATTTGATGAAAATGGAGATGCCCAAAAAGATATGGCAGTAATAAAAATAGTAAAAGATGGAAAATTCCAATATATAGACACAGTAGTAGTTAAATAAAATAAGCCCCCCTCTTTTAAGAGAGGGGGGTTTCTTAGATAGTAGGGAGGGAAATTATGGACCTATCAACATTTGTACAACATATTATAAATGGTATTTCATTAGGAAGTCTTTATGCTTTGATAGCAATAGGTTACACAATGGTATACGGAATTTTGTTACTTATAAATTTTGCCCATGGAGATATTTTTATGATGGCAGGTTATTTTATGATATTTTCAGTAATAAATTTTGGTTTACCATTTTTTATAGCTATTCCTTTAGTATTAACATTAACAGTAATATTAGGGATAGTATTAGAAAGAACAGCCTATAGACCTCTTAGGAATGCTCCAAGAATGTCAATAATGATTTCAGCTATAGGTGCTTCTTATTTTTTAGAAAATCTTGCTACATATTTGTTTACAGGAGTACCAAAAAGATTTCCAGAAATAAGTTGGTTAACAAAGGTAGTAACTTTTGGAAATGTATCTTTTCAAATAGTTACAATAATAACTCCAATAGTGACAATGATTTTATTATTTGGTTTGATGACATTAGTTAATAAAACAAAAGTTGGAATGGCCATGAGAGCAGCTTCTAAAGATTATGAAGCAGCTAGATTAATGGGAATAAAAATAAACTGGATAATAGGTATAACTTTTATAATAGGTTCATTTTTGGCAGCAATAGGCTCTATATTATGGGGAAGTAAATATCCAAGTGTATATCCTCTAGTAGGAATGATGCCAGGATTAAAATGTTTTATAGCAGCTGTTTTTGGAGGAATAGGGAATATTCCAGGAGCTGTATTAGGAGGATTAACTTTAGGATTGGGTGAGGCATTATTAGTAGCTTTTATACCTAGTATGACAGGGTATCGTGATGCTTTTGCTTTCATATTATTAATTATAATATTAATAGTTAAACCTAATGGATTATTAGGTGAAAAAGTAACTGATAAGGTGTGATATTATGGAAAAGAAACTATCAAATAAAACAAAAAATATATGTACAACAATTTTAGTTATATTAAGTATTTTTATACTATTTCTTTTTGATAAAGGAATAATAGGAGATGCTTATTTAAGAAGAATTTTAAATTTATCAGCTATTTATGCCATAATAAGTGTTTCTATGAATTTAGTAAATGGATTTACAGGATTATTTTCATTAGGACAAGCTGGATTTGTGGCTATTGGAGCTTTTAGTGTAGCAGTATTTACAGTTCCAGAAAAATATATCCAATCTATATTTTATATAAAACCAATGGCACCCTGGCTAGTAGAAATGAGATTACCTTTTGTAGTAGCTTTACTAATTGGAGGATTAGTAGCTGGTATTTTGGCTTTTTTAATAGGATATCCTATTCTTAGATTAAAAAGTGATTATTTGGCCATAGCAACTTTAGGATTTTCTGAAATTATACGTATAGTACTAACAAATATGCAAACTATAACAAATGGAGCTTTAGGAATAAACAGAATACCTCCAATGAAATCTATGTTTATACCTTTTGGAATAGCTGTAATTTGTATAGGAATGATGGTTTTATTGATAAATTCAAGTTATGGAAGAGCTTTTAAGGCTATAAGAGAAGATAACATAGCAGCAGAATCAATGGGAATAAATTTAGCTTTACATAAAAATTTATCTTTTGCCATTAGTGCCTTTTTTAGTGCTATAGCTGGAGGACTTTATGCTGCTCTACTTACTACAGTAGACCCAAAACAATTTTATTTCACTTTTACATATAATTTCTTATTAATAATTGTTTTTGGTGGAATAGGAAGTATAACAGGTTCAGTAATAGCTTCATTTGTAGTGACTTATGGACTAGAATGGTTACGTATATTTGATGAACCTTTTATAATAGGTGGAGTAACAATACCATTTTTTAGAGCTGGTCTTAGAATGGTAATATTTTCATTATTATTGATGATAATAGTTTTATTTTTTAGAAAAGGACTTATGGGAAATAAAGAATTCTCATGGGATGCTATTTATAATTTCTTATTAAAAATAAAAATTTCTATAAAACAAAAAAGATATGATAAGATGAGAGTTTATGTAAGAAAACCCTTAAAAAATAAGGGAGGGGATAAGTAATGAGTGTACTAAGATTAAATGATATAACAATGCAATTTGGAGGTGTAGTGGCTGTAAACAACTTATCCTTAAACGTAGAAAAAGGAGAGATAGTAGCTTTAATAGGTCCAAATGGGGCTGGAAAAACAACAGCTTTTAATGTAATAACTGGGGTGTATTCTCCTACAAATGGAGAAATTTCTTTTAATGATAAATGTATAATAAGTAATTTTCCAAAAGGAAATATGAAAAAAAATTATAAAGGAGAGAATTTTGGAAAATATACAAAAACTATAGAGTATACTCCAGATAAAATAACAAAATTGGGAATAGCTAGAACATTTCAAAATATAAGACTTTTTAAAAATTTAACAGTATTTGAAAATGTATTGATAGCTACACATATGAGGTCAAAAGCTAATTTATTATCAGCTATTTTTAGATTAAATTATAAAGAGGAGAAAAGAAATAGAGAAGAAGCTTTAAAACTTTTAGAAATAGTGGGATTATTAAGTGTAAAAGATGAAATAGCTAGTTCATTACCTTATGGAAAACAAAGACGTTTAGAAATAGCTAGAGCTTTAGCTACAGAACCAGAACTTTTATTACTTGATGAACCAGCAGCTGGAATGAATCCACAAGAAACAAATGAATTAACAAAATTTATAAGAGAGATTAAAGATAAATTTAATCTAACAGTATTTATGATAGAACATCATATGGATTTAGTAATGGAAATATCTGATAGAATATATGTTTTAGATTTTGGAAAATTGATAGCTTCAGGAACTCCTAAAGAGATTCAAAATAATAAAAGAGTAATAGAGGCGTATTTGGGGGTAGAAAATGAATAACGAATTATTAAAAGTGACAAATTTAAGTGTTGTTTATGGTGGAATTGAAGCTGTTAAGGATATAAGTTTTTCTGTACCAGAGGGAAAAATTGTAACTTTAATAGGAAGTAATGGAGCAGGAAAAAGTTCTACTCTTAGGTCAATTGTAGGACTAGAAAAACCTAAAACAGGAAAAATAGTTTTTGATGGTTTAATATTAAATAATTTTACTACAGATGAAATAGTTGGAGAGGGAATAACTTTAGTACCAGAAGGAAGAAGAGTTTTTGATAACTTAACTGTTGAAGAAAATTTAAAAATAGGAGCTTATTTAAGAAAAGATTCTATAACGGAAGATTTAGAATGGGTATATGGAATATTTCCAAGATTAAAGGAACGTTCATGGCAAAAAGCTGGAACTTTATCAGGTGGAGAACAACAAATGTTGGCTATAGGAAGAGCTTTAATGCTTAGGCCTAAGTTAATAATGATGGATGAACCATCTCTTGGGCTAGCTCCTATTGTTGTTCAAGAGGTATTTAAAATAATAGAGGATATAAGTAAACAAGGTGTCACTATTTTATTAATAGAACAAAATGCTAATCAAGCTTTAAAAGTGGCTGATATAGGTTATGTTATGGCCACAGGGAAAATAGTTATGAAAGGAAGTGGAAAAGAGTTATTAGAGAATGAAGAAATCAAAGAAGCTTATTTAGGAAAGAAAAAATAAAAAATATATAAAGTTTTTAATTAAAATATTTTAAAGACAAAAATGAAATAAAATTATCAAATTTATATTTTAAGATTTTAATGTATGAAAAAAATAAAAATAATACTTTAAATGAAAAAAAAGTGAAAAATATAAAAAAAATTTCTGAAAATATAGATATAAAAAATAAATATTATTAATTTAAAAAATATAAAATATATATTTTGAAATAAAATTCAAAAAATAAATAAAGAGTATTATAAAAATTTATATTTTTATAATACTTTGTTTTATATATTGTTAAACAAGAAAAAGAAATAAAATAAAAAGGTTGTCTTAAAAAAAACAAAAAAAGTTTAAAAAAAAACAAAAAAAGGGTTTACAAAATATAAAAAATAATGTATCATTGAGTTAGAGATGGAAAAAATAACACATCTTAAAATAAATTATGATAATTTAAGGAGGAAATTTAATTATGAAAAAATTAGCACTTTTATTAGCAGCAGTTGGAATGGTATCAGCAGTAGCTTATGGAGCTCCTGAATTAAAAGTTACATCAGTAGGACAAGAAATAGAAATAGAAAACTCTAATCATAATGGAACAGACTTAGATGATGTATGGTTATTTAACAATGTTGGATTAGCTTATGGAGATTGGACATTTGGATTACAAGCTGGTAAACAATGGGATGTAAATTTTGAAGATCATGATACATCAGATAAAGGGGTATCAAGTGCAGACCATAGATTACAAATAGATGTATGGAATAAAGTAACTGATGATTTAAAATTAGGATTCAGATATAGAGGAACTAAATCTTATGATAGATATTATGGTAGATGGGACTGGTCAAATGGAATGTTATGGTCAGCAGGTGATGTTTGGTATGAAGCTCATAACGGAATTGGAAGTGACTGGTTAAAAGCTGAAGTATTCCCTATTGGAATTAAATATGGAGCATTAAAAGTTGGATATTATTATCAATATTATACAGCAATAGGAGGAGATGTAACTCCAGGAACAGTTAGCGAAGAAACTGAACACCAAATAAGAGCATATGCTCCTTTATATCAAGGAGAAAAATTAAGTCTTTCTACAGAAGCTAGATTAACTTTAGCACATGATGTAGACCATGATAAAGCTCCTGCAAAAGGATACAGAGAATATGATAATTTTGGAAGATTAAGAGTTTACTTAAAAGCAAATTATGCTATGACTGAAAACTTATCAGTTTATGGTTCTTATGCTTGGGAATTTAGAGATTTCGAAATGACAGGAGATTATAAGAATGACCATACTGAAAATGCTTATCAAGATTTTGTAATTGGATGGTCTTATAAATTCTAATTAACCAATTAATAAAAAGAGAGGAAATTAATTTCCTCTCTTTCTTCTTAAATTCTATGTGAAAGTAATTAAAATAATTCTGGTAACATTCCCCATGTTACCTTTTTTATTTTAACTATGTTATTTTTCAATATAATTTTTAATAAATTTAGATAATGTTCCCCTATCTACTTTTAATCTTCTAGAAATTTCACTTTTAGAGATCTTTTCTTTTAAAAGTTTTTTTATAATTTCTTCTTTTCCTGTTAATTTAACTTTTTTAGCCTTTCCCAAAGGACGACCTAATCTAATTCCTTCGGCTTTTTTTCTGGCTAAAGCTTCTTTTGTTCTTTGACTTATAAGATTTCTTTCTATTTCTGCTGATAAACCAAAAGCGAAAGCTAGAACCTTACTTTGAATATCGTCCCCCAAACGATAATTATCCTTTATGGTCCATACTCTACACTCTTTAGTCATACAAATATTTAAAATCTCCATTATCATGAAAAGATTTCTTCCAAGTCTAGAAAGTTCAGAACAAATTATCAAATCTCCTTTTGTCACTTTTTTTAAAAGTTTTCCTAATTTTCTTTTGTCATAATCTTTTGTCCCACTAATAGTTTCTTCAATCCATCCATTAATAGTTAGTTTTTCTTTTTGACAAAACTTAATTATTTCAAATCTTTGATTTTCAACAGTCTGTTTATCACTACTAACTCTTATATATCCATATACCATTTCCCCACCTTTCACATAGTTAATATATATTTTAATACTTTTTTACAAAAAATAAAATATATAAATATATGTAAATATAAGTTATTACCTAATATTAGCATTAGTTTGGAAATGGATAATTGTTACTTTTATAGAAGTAATTTTTTATTATTTTTGTGATAGATATATAATCAATACGAGAAAAAGAGAGACCGAAGTCTCTCTAATATTTTCCCTATTATTAAATTTTATTTTACAAGAACATTTTATAAAATTATCTTATGAAAGATTAGAATGTATATGTCCATCCTAAACAAGTTTCACCATAACGTTTTTTACCTTCTCCAGCTTCTTTAGTTTTATCTCCATATTCATAAGCATAGTAACCTTTTACTGTTAAGTTTTCAGTTACTGGATAAGAAGCTCCAACTTCTAATTTCATATAATCTCCAGCATCATAAACGTCTACAGATTTTTCTTCTCTTCCTAAAGAATATCTAAACTCAGCATAAGTAGCTAAATTTTCAAATTTATAATTTACATATGCTCTAATTTGATGTTCAGTTTCTTCTCTATTGTTTGAATCTCCTAAAAAGTCTTTATTATTAAAGAAATATCCAATTTTAAATGGTCCATAAGTTACAGCTATAGGCATAATTTCCATTTCATAGTTATCATCAGCATTAACATTATTAAATTGATACCATACATCTGCCCATCCAGAGAACATTCCTTGAGAATAAGCTCCTCTTAAATATAATCTATCAAAATCTTTTTGAGCTCTCCATCTCATTCCTAATTTATATCCATCAAATGCTCTCCAAGCATCAAATTGTAGTCTATGGTTAGAAGAATGAACAGAATCTTCATCTTTATTTACATCCCAAGCTTTTCTTGCTAATAATCCAAATGTCCAATCTTCATAAGCTAATCCAACTTCATTTGCAAAATGAACTGTATATTTATCTTTTCCATACTCATTATCAATTTCGATATATTGTCCCACTGATGTAACTTTTAATTCAGGAGCTGCGTAAGCTACTGCTGATACCATTCCAACTGCTGCTAATAAAAGTGGGTTTATTTTCAACAATTTTTATAATAATTTTTCAAAAAATAAAATAACATTTTTTAATATTTTTTATTGAAAAATTATAAAAAAACAATTAAAATAAGGGATAGGATATTATAATGGGAGGAAAAAATGATAATAGGTCTTACAGGTGGAATAGCCAGTGGAAAATCAACTGTTAGTAATATTTTAAATAAAATTGGAGTAAAAATAGTAGATGCTGATAAAATTTCAAAAAAATTATCTGAAAGAAAAGATATAATAAAAGAAATTCAAGAGAAAATTTCAAAAGATATATTAGATAATGAAAATAAATTAGATAGAATAAAATTAAAAAATATAGTTTTCAATAATAAAGAGAAATTAAATATTCTTAATGAAATTTTTCATCCAAAAATAAGAGAAGAATTTAAAAAAATTAAGTTAAATTCTCATAAACATGATATAATAATATTTGATATACCTTTACTGTTTGAAACTGGAATGTATAAATTATGTGATAAAAATATATTAGTCTATATAGACAAAGATATTCAAATTAAAAGATTAATTTTAAGAGACAATATTACAGAAGAGCTTGCTGAAAAAATAATAAATTCTCAAATGAGTTTAGAAGAAAAAAAAGAAAAATCAGATATTCTTATAAACAATAATAAAACCATTGAAGAATTAGAAATAAAAGTTATGGAAATTTATAATAATTTATTAAAAGAGATAGAAAAATAATTGGAGGAAAAATGAAAATAGTAGCCCCAGCAGGTAATTTAGAAAGATTTTATTCAGCAGTTAATGCTGGAGCAGATGAAATCTATATGGGAATAAAAGGATTTGGAGCTAGAAGAAATGCCCAAAATTTTACTTTAGATGAATATAAAGAAGCTATAGATTATGCCCATAAAAGAGGAAGTAGAATATTTCTTACTCTTAATACATTGATGAAAAATGTAGAGATAGATTTTTTATATACAAATTTAAAAGCCTTATATGAATATGGATTAGATGCTATTATTGTTCAAGATTTAGGATATTTTAGATTTATAAAAGAAAATTTTCCTGATATAGATATTCACGGAAGTACTCAGATGACAGTAGCTAATCATGTAGAAGCAGAATATTTAAAAAACTTAGGATTTAAAAGAGTAGTTTTACCAAGAGAGATGACTTTTGAAGAGATAAAAAGTATAAGAGAAAAAACAGATATAGAATTAGAAGTCTTTGTTTCAGGAGCTCTTTGTATATCTTATTCTGGAAATTGTTATATGAGTAGTTTCATAGGTGGAAGAAGTGGTAATAGAGGAATGTGTGCCCAACCTTGTAGAAAATTATATACCAAAGATAGTAAATGTAATTTTTTGCTAAGTCCTAAAGACCAACTTATGGGATTAGAGGAGATACAAAAATTAAAAGAGATAGGAATAAATAGTATAAAAATAGAAGGAAGAATGAAAGAAAAAACATATGTTAACGAAGCAGTAACATATTTTAGAGATATGATAGATAATATAAAGAGAGAGGAAAAACTTTCTAAGATTTTTAATAGAGGTTATTCAAAGGGATATTTTTATAAAGAAACTATTTCTAAAGATATTATGAATAAAGATTATTCAGCTACAATAGGAAATCCTATTGGAATAATTAGTGGAAAAGAGTTATTGTTAGAAGATAAAATAATATTAGGAGATGGAATAACATATCTTTCAAAAGATTATGAAGTATTAGGTGGAGAATACATTAATAGAATAGAGAAAAAAAATCAGAAAGAAAAATATAAAGAAGCAGTAGAGGGAGAAAAAATAATTTTAAAAAATGCTCCTAAAGGGTCTAAGTTTGTATTTAAAAATTTTGATAAAAAAATAATAGATGAAGTTAATATTAGATTAAAAGAAGAAAAGAAAAAAGAGAATGTTGAACTAATTTTTGAAGGAAAATTAGGAGAGAAACCTATCTTAAAAGGAAAAGTAATAAATAATATAGGAAAAGAAGTTTATAGCAAAATAATAGGAGAGAATATAATAGAAGTAGCAAGTAAAAAAAGTGCTGACTCTAAAAATATTGAAGAAAAACTTTGTGAAACAGGAGAAACAGGATTTAAAGTTTCAAAATGTAATGTGTATATAGATAATAATATTTTCCTACCTATATCAGTTTTAAAAGAACTTAGAAGAAATTTATTAAAAGAGTTAGAAGAAAAATTAGTATTAAGCTATAGAAGAGATTTAGGAGAAAGAGAAATATTTAAGATTCAAATTGAAAAAGACAAAATAAAAACTCCAGAAATTTCAGTTATGGTTACGACAAAAGAGCAAGAGGAAATTATAAAAGAATTAGGAATAGAAAAAATTTATCATAGAGGTTATGATGTAGCTAAAGAGGGGAATTTAAACTTTATCGATATAAATGAAAAACTTGCTACAAATCTTTATCAAGTGTTAAAAAATACGAATACAGACATAACTGTTGGGTGGAATTTAAATATTGGAAATATTTATTCTTTAAATGAATTTGCTAAAATTCCTAATGTAAAAACTGTTATAATTTCTCCAGAATTGAAATATGAAGAGATTGAAAATATTGGGAAAGTTCCTGTAAGAAAAGCAATGTTAGGTTACTCTAAATTAAAAGGGATGTATATTGAGTTAGATATATTAAAAGATAAAGAAACATTTAAAAACGAACAGGAAGATTTATTTATTTCAAGAATCAATCCTTTAGGAAATAATGAAATATATTTTAATAAACCATTAAATGTATTAAGTCAAGTAAAAAGATTAGGAAAACTTGGGATTGATGAAGTTGTTATAGAACTTTTAGACGAAACTAAAGAGGAAATAGAAGAATTAATTAGAAATATAGATAAAAAAGAAAATGTGTATAGTCCATATAATTATGAGAGAGGAGTATATTAAATGAAAACAATGACTATTAGAAACTTAGCCACTTGGTTTGGGCTAGGGGATATGCCTAAGGCTCCAGGAACTTTTGGAACTTTAGGAGCTATACCTTTATACATAGGTATAAATTTTTTAAGAAATATTTTTCCAAATGTAATTTTATATAATTCATTTTATTTTATGTTTTTGATGACTTTTTTTGCATTGTCAGTATATGTATCAGATATCAGTGAAAGAATTATATTTCAAAAAGAAGATCCACAACAAGTTGTAATAGATGAAGTTTTAGGGTACATGACAACTCTATTTTTGGTTAATCCTGTGGGAGTGAAAGAATTTTTAGTAGCTATTGGTTTGGCTTTTGTTATTTTTAGATTTTTAGATATAACAAAAATAGGTCCAATAGATAAAGTACAGGATTTGAAAGATGGAATAGGAGTTACAATGGATGACTTCTTAGCGGGAGTTATAGGAAACTTTATATTACTTTGTATTTGGACATTTATATTTTAAATAAAAGGGAGATAAGGATATGAAGGCTAGTATAATTCTTGTGGGAACAGAGCTTTTAAGTGGTGGAACTGTAGATACTAATAGTATATTTATGGCAGAAGAACTTAATAAATATGGGATAGAAATAAAATATAAATTGACAACAAAAGATACAATAGAAGATATTATGATAGCTTTAGAATTTGCTAGAAAAAATAGTGATTTAATAATAACTTCTGGTGGTTTAGGTCCAACTATTGATGATATAACAAAAGATGCTGTAGCAAAATTTTTAGGAAAAAGAATTATTGTTGATGAAGAAGATTTTAAGGTAATGAAACAAAAATTTGAGGAAAGAAGAATAAAATATACACCAAATAATATAAAGCAAGTAGAAAAACCAGAGGGAGCTATATCAATAGAAAATCAAGTTGGAATGTGTCCAGCTGTTTATATAGATGATATAGTATCTTTCCCTGGAGTTCCTTCAGAAGTATATGATATGTTTCCTAGATTTTTAAAATGGTATGTAGAAGAAAAGAAACTTCTTATAGATAAGATATATATAAAAGATTTATTAGTTTATGGATTAGGAGAATCTTATATAGACCAACAAATAAGTGAACTTTTTACAGAAGAGGGAATTGATTACGAATTTTTAGTAAAAGATTTTGGAATAATTATTAGATTACAGGGAAAAAATAGCAATAAAAACATAGTAGAAAAAATTTCAGAAAAGATATATAATATAATAGGTGACAATATTTTTGGAGAAGGCAATGATAGATTAGAAAATTTAGTTATCACTAAACTAAAAGAGAAAAATTTATCATTTTCTGTTGCAGAATCTTGTACAGGGGGATTACTTGCAGGAAAGATTGTTAGTGTTTCAGGAGCTTCAGAAGTATTTAAAGAAGGGTTAGTTACTTACAGTAATGAAGCTAAAATGGAAAAATTAGGAGTTAAAGAGGAAACATTAAAAAAATATGGAGCTGTAAGTGAAGAAACAGCTTTAGAAATGGTTAAGGGATTAAAAACAGATGTAGGAATCTCTGTTACAGGAATAGCAGGACCTTTAGGAGGAACAAAAGAAAAACCAGTAGGTTTAGTTTATTTTGGAATTAAAGTAAGGGATAAGTTTAAGGTAGAAAAAAGAATATTGGTAGGACCAAGAAACAAAATTAGAGAAAGAGCAACATTACAAAGTTTATTTTATCTAAATAAAATGTTGAAAGGAAATGCTTAATATGACTATAGGAGAAAAAATAAAAAAACATAGAACGGAAAAAGGTTTTTCACTAAGAGAATTGGCGAAAAAAGTAGAATTGTCAGCTAGTTTTTTATCACAAATAGAGCAAGGTAAAGCTTCTCCGTCAATAGAAAACTTAAAAAAAATAGCTAATAACTTAGAAGTAAGAGTAAGTTATCTTATAGAAGAAGAGGAAAAATTAGAAACTTTCCATGTAAAAAAAGAAGATATAAAATATGTGGAAAGTATAGATTCAAAAACTTCCATAGGACTTTTAACATCGTCTAAGTTAGAAAAAGATATGGAACCAATTATATATGAAATAAAACCTGGAGGAGAAAGTGGAAGAGGTTTCTTTAACCACCATGGAGAAGAGTTTATTTATATAATAGAAGGAAGTTTAGATATTTATATAGAAAATCAGGTTACTACTCTAAATGAGGGAGATAGTTTTTATTTTAAATCTACTTTAAATCATAGATTTAAAAATAATGGAAAAAAATTAACAAGAGCTATCTGGGTAGTTAGTCCACCTACATTTTAATATTTAAAAATTTGGAGGAAAAATGGAGTTAAAAATAGAAGTTTTAAATGCAATGAGATTAACAAAGCTTCTTATTGCAGCAAGTAGATGGTTGTCAAGACATGCAGATGTATTAAATGATTTAAATGTGTATCCTGTTCCAGATGGAGATACAGGAACAAATATGTCTATGACATTACAATCTGTAGAGAACCAACTTGTAAAACTAAATTATGAGCCAAAAATGGCAGAACTTTGTGAAATAGTATCAGAAGCAATTTTACTTGGAGCTAGAGGAAATTCAGGGACAATTTTATCTCAAATTATTCAAGGATTTTTAATGGGTATTCAAGAAAAAGAGGAAGCTACAGTAGAAGATGTAATAAAGGCTTTTGGACAAGCTAAAGAAAAAGCTTATAAAGCTGTAAGTAATCCAGTAGAAGGAACAATTTTAACTGTAATAAGAAGAGTATCAGAAGCTGCTGAAAGTTATGAGGGGGATAGGAATGATTTTATACCATTCTTAGTTTATCTAAAGAATGTTTCAGCTGAAGCTGTAGAAGAAACCCCAACACTTTTACCAAAATTAAAAGAGGCTGGAGTAGTCGATGCTGGAGGGAAAGGAATCTTTTATATTTTAGAAGGATTTGAAAAGTCTATTACAGACCCTCAAATGTTAGAAGACTTAGAAAGAATCATTCAATCTCAATCTAAAAGAAGAGAGATGTTAGATTCTACAGCTTTAGAAATGGAAGAGATAAAGTTTAAATATTGTACAGAATTTATAATAGAAAATGGAAGTTTTAATTTAGAAGAATATAAAGATAAAATAAGTCAATATGGTGATTCTATTGTTTGTGCTCAAACTTCTAAAAAGACAAAAACACATATTCATACAAATAATCCAGGAATCATATTAGAAATAGCTTGTGCTTTAGGAAGTTTATCTAATATGAAGATAGAGAATATGGAAATTCAACATCATAATAATAAATTATTTAAAGAGGAAGATTATACTTTAGTACAACAAAATATATTAATTAGGAATGAAAATGCTAGACCAATAGGATATTTTGCTATAGTTGATACTAAAGAAATGGGAGAAATATTTTTAAATATAGGAGCTGCTGGAGTTCTTATAGGAGGACAAACAAATAATCCAAGTGTAGCTGATATTGAAGAGGGAATAAAAAAATTAGATGCTCAAAAAATAATTGTTTTACCAAACAATAAAAATATAATATCAGCAGCCAAAATAGCTGCCGAAAGGTCAAATAAAGAGGTTACAGTTTTAGAAACTAAATCTATGCTTGAAGGGCATTATTTAATAAAAAATAAAGATTTAAAAATAGAAAGTGTTATTGAACATTTAAGTGTAAATACTTCTATTGAAATTACAAAAGCTGTTAGAGATACAAGAGTAGATAATTTAGAAATAGTTAAAGGAAATTATATAGCTATTGTTAATGGAAAAATTAAAGAAACTAACTCAAGTTTACAAAGTTTAATTTTAACATTAAAATCTAAATATTTAACTGAAAACACTTTAAATGTATTAGTGTCTTTAGGGAAAAATGTAGATGAAGAGATGACAGTAGAATTAAAAGATGTTCCTCAAGGAATAAGATATGAGGAAATTAATTGTAAACAAGAAAATTATTGTTATTATATTTATATAGAAAATAGAGACCCTAAATTACCAGAAATAGCAATTGTAACAGATTCTACATCTGATTTATCAGAGGAAATGATAAGAGATTATCCTAATTTAGAAATAATTCCTTTAAAAGTAAAATTAGATGGAGATAATTATTATAGAGATGGGGTAGATATTAGTAAACAAGAATTTTGGAGAAAAATAGTAGAAGGTGGACAGCTACCAAAAACTTCACAACCATCTCCAGCAGAATTCAAATCTCTTTATGAGAAATTATTTGCAAAAGGATATAAAAAAATTATATCAATTCATATTTCTGGAAAATTAAGTGGAACACAACAAGCTGCTAGAGTAGCTAGAGGAATGTTAAATAGAGAGGAAGATGTAATTATTATAGATTCTAAAACAGTAACATTTGCTTTAGGACATTTAGCAATAGAGGCTTCTAAAATGGCTATGGAAAGAAAATCTCTAAAAGAAATTACTGACTGGATAGAAGAAAGTAAGGAGTTAATGAAAGTATACTTTGTAGTAAAAGATTTAGATTACTTACAAAGAGGAGGAAGAATAGGAAAAGCTTCAGCTCTTATAGGGGGAATTTTTAGGGTTAAGCCAGTTCTTAAAGTTGAAAATGGAGAAGTCTCTGTAGAGGCTAAAGTTCTTGGAGAAAAAGGAGCTCTTCTTCATATGGAAAAAGTTATAAAATCAGCTAAAACTTCAATTATTTTATATACAGCTTGGGGTGGAAATCAAAGTTGTTTAACTAGTGCTGATAACTTAAAAACTATAGCTGAAAGATTTAAAAAAGTAGATTATAGAGGAAGAGTAGAAATAGGAGCTGTTATAGGTTCACATGCAGGGCCTGTGTATGGAATAGGAATAATGGATAAAATTAGATAATAAAATTTTAAGGACTCGACGAGAGTCCTTTCTATATTTTAAATTATAATAGATGGTTGGAGGAGAAAGTATGTTAATGTTAATTGGTATACTAATCTTTTTGGTTACTTTCTATTTTATTATAACAGAAAAATATCCAAAATCTTTAGTGTCTATTATTGGTGGTGGACTAATGGTTGTTATCAGAATTCTAAATGAAGAACAAGCATTAGAAGTTGTTGGTTATAATCTAGAAATTTTAATTCTTTTAATTGGAATGATGATTATTGTTGAAATTATGTCTGAAACAGGAGTTTTCCAGTGGATAGCTATAAAATTAGCTCAGGTAGTTAAAGGAGATCCTATTAAAATTTTAGTTCTTCTATCCATTGTAACAGCTACTTGTTCAGCTTTTTTAGATAATGTTACTACTATTCTTTTAATAGTTCCTGTAACTATTTTCTTGGCTAATAGGTTAAAATTAGACCCAAAACCATTTGTGTTAATGCAAATCTTTATGTCTAACATTGGAGGAACAGCTACAATGATTGGAGACCCACCTAACTTAATTATTGGAAGTTTAGGAGGAATTACTTTTAATGAATTTCTTATTAATTTAGGACCAATTATTGTTATTAATGTAATAGTACTTCTTGTTACAGTAAAAATATTTTTAGGAAAAAAATTACATGTATCAAGGGAATTAAGAGCAACAATAATGGAATTAGACTTATCAAGAACAATAAAAAATAGAAAATTATTAGTACAATCAGAAAT